>DAOUBE010000129.1:0-13189 GCA_034432835.1 Dehalococcoidia bacterium
CCCTGGACTACAACACCCCAGCCCAGTATCTTACTAAGCACCACCCAGAACTGGTCCCTAAAATAGCCCGACTGTCTCATATGTACTGAACCAGTACACCGGTTTGACGCTCATCTCCACGGTCTGCTATGATGCACCTGGAGAGAGGCTGTTATGACTACCATGAACACCCTGGATGAGATCGCGGCGAGAGTACGGGTCTGTCCCGACTGCGGTCTGTCCCAGAGCCGCACCAAGGCGGTGCCCGGTGAGGGGCCGCCTAACGCCGCCGTCATGTTCATAGGCGAAGGGCCGGGGTTCAATGAGGACCAGCAGGGGCGGCCCTTCGTGGGGGCGGCGGGCCGCTACCTGGAGAAGCTTCTGGAGTCCATTGGCCTGCGACGGGAAGATGTCTTCATCACCAACGTGGTCAAGTGCCGGCCCCCCAACAACAGGGACCCCCTCCCTTCCGAGATCAAGGCCTGCAGCAAGTACCTGGACCGCCAGATCGAGCTCATCAACCCTAAGATCATCGTCACCCTGGGCAGGTACTCCCTGGCCCGCTTCTTTCCCAACGAGACCATCACCAAGGCCCGGGGCAAGCCCAGGCAGTACCAGCACTACACCGTATTCCCTATGTTCCACCCCGCCGCCGCCCTGAGGCGGGAAGACCTGAAGCCCGTCCTTGAGCAAGACATGAAGAGGCTCGCCTCTCTGCTCAAAGAACCACCCAAGAAGCAGGAGCAGCCGGCAACTGGAAGCTCCCAGCAGCTTAGCATGTTCTGAGAATCCTATGGCCCAAACTCCGTTACGCATCATCCCCCTGGGAGGGCTGGGGGAGATAGGCAAGAACATGATGGCCCTGGAGTTCGATGACGACATCATCGTCATCGACGCTGGGGTGCTCTTCCCTGACGAAGAGATGCTGGGGGTTGACTTGGTCATCCCCGACATCACCTACCTGGAGCAGAACAAGGGCAAGGTCCGGGGCATCCTCATCACCCACGGCCACGAAGACCACACCGGCGCCCTGCCTTACATCCTGCCTAGGCTGGAGGTGCCTGTTTACGCCCCACGGCTGGCCCACGGCCTCATCTCCGTCAAGCTGAAGGAGTTGCGCCTGCGCGACAGCCTCCTCAACGTGGTGGAGCCGGGGAAGCCCATCAAGCTGGGCCGCTTCCGCGCCGACTTCTTCCGGGTGTGTCACAGCATCCCCGACTCCATGGGAATAGCCATCCACACGCCCCTGGGGATGGTGGTGCATACGGGGGACTTCAAGATAGACCATACCCCCGTGGACAGCCACAGGACCGACCTGACACGCCTGGCCCAGCTAGGCTCCGAGGGAGTGCTCCTCCTCTTCTCCGACTCCACCTACGCCGACCGGGAGGGGTACACCGCCTCCGAGCGGGTGGTGGGCCATGCCCTGGATCGGGCCATAGGAGAGGCCAAGGGCCGCGTGCTGGTGGCCACCTTCGCCTCCCTCATATCCCGCATCCAGCAGGTTATCGATGCCGCAGCCAAGCACGGGCGCAAGGTGGCGGTGGTGGGCCGCAGCATGGTGGAGAACGTCAAGATCGCCGCCAACCTGAACTACCTTACCCCGCCGCCGGGCACCCTCATCGGGCTGAAGGAGGCCCTGGAGCTGCCCCATAACAAGGTGGTCATCGTCACCACCGGAAGCCAAGGGGAGCCCACCTCGGCCCTGGTGCGCATGGCCAACCAGGACCACCGGGACATCCAGATAGTGCCCGGCGACACCGTCATCATCTCGGCCTCTCCCATCCCGGGCAACGAGACGGTGGTCAGCCGCACCATCGACAACCTGTACCGCCTGGGAGCCCAGGTGCTGTACCATCCGGTAACCCTGGTGCACGTCCACGGCCACGCCAGCCAGGAGGAGCTGAAGATGGTGCTGAATCTGGTCCGCCCGCGCTTCTTTGTCCCCGTCCACGGCCAGTACCGACACCTGGTGGCCCACGGCAGGCTGGCTGAGATGGTGGGTATGGCCCGCTCCAACATCTTCATCATGGAGGACGGGGATGTCCTGGAGCTGACCCGCTCCAGCGGCAAGCTGGCAGGCCGTGTGCCTGCCGGGCCCATCTACGTGGACGGCCTTCGCACCTGGGACCCCGACAGCCTGGTCCTCCGCGACCGCCGGCTCCTCTCCCGGGACGGTATAGTGGTGGTTATCGTGGCCGTGGACCAGACCACCGGCGACGTGCTGCGGACGCCGGAGGTGGTCTCCAGCGGCTTCGTGGAAGAGGAGGACCACGTCGAGCTGTTCCAGAAGGTCAAGGAGACCGTCCTGGAGTCCCTGGACCACGACGGGATGCCTCACCCTGAGTGGCAGTATGTTAACACAAAGGTCAGGGAAACTGTCGGAGAACTTCTTTACAGGGAAACAGGCCGGCGTCCTATGATAATTCCTGTAGTGCTAGAGGTGTGACCAGGGCTGCTGGCTACAGAGCCCTCCCCAGTCCACCCGGACGCCTCCCTCTGGCCGGGAGGTACCAAGGTCTGCCTTGACACGACCAGGCCCTGCTGACACCCTCGTATGGTGCAGCCCGAAACATCCGCCGGCTGCACCGGAGCGACCCCGTCTTCCCTGCTGGCTGCGTGTACCACCGGAAGAGGGGATGAAGGCGGTGGGAGTGCCTGGTCCACGCACCAGGCTTTCGCAAAGTCCTCCCCACTAGCACTGTGCGGATGGCAGGATGGGTGTATGGCTACTAGAAGAAGAGAGAAGAAAGAAGCCGCCCCCCAGGAAGAAGAGCAGCCCCAGGCCAAAGGAGAGAGCAAGGAGACAAGACCCGACCGCCGGCCGTCCATTGTCTCCGACTGGCGGCTGAACTTTGCCCAGGCCCTGCTGTTCATGCTGCCTTTTCTGGCCTTCGCCGTCTCCAGCCTGGTGCGCGACTTTGTTTTCCAGTACATGGGCTACGGGGTGTTCGGGGTAGCCCTGTGGGTGGCCGCTCTGCTCCTGGCCCTGCGCTTCCGTCCCGGCCTACTGGTACGCTTCTGGAGGCACTGGGTAGCCGGCGGCCTGCTGGTAGCGGCGGCCATGGGCGCCCTGTCCTTCCGCGTAGGCCAGTCCGGGGTGCTTCAGGAATTCAGCCTGGGTGGCCGCTGGGGCCAGGTCCTGGGGGGAGAGCCACCGGTCATAGGTGGGCTCAAGGTCCTGGTCATGCTGGCCCTGGTCCCCGTGGTCCTGGTCCCCGACCGCACCCTCCGGTTGTACCGTCGGAGTGCCGTAGGCCTGGGGCTGCTGTCCTGGGCCGTCCTGCGCAACCTGGGGCTGCTGCTGTGGCTGGGCCTGGTGAACCTGTTCCAGTACCTCCGCAAGGTGAGGATACGCATCCCCATCCCCAGGGCCTGGCGCAGTGAGGAGGCCTCTCCAGCCCTGGGCAAGGCCATCGTGGAGAGCGCGGCGGCGGAGGCCGTGGCCGGCACCAATGAAGGGGACGCGGTCTCCGTGGCCGCTGGCCAGCCCGCCGGGGACGACGTCCTCCCGGAGGGGGAACAGGCCCCGGACAAGGCCCTGCCCGAGGCGCCGCGCATCTCCGGCGAGGTCCCCAAGGATGAAGAGGTCACCCCCTTCCCTCCTACCCCCAGGGTGGCCCACCCTCAGGCCCTCAAAGGTGGCATTCTCAAGTGGAGCCTGCCCCCTATGAGCTTGCTGGACAAGCCGGAGACCCACCACGTGCCTGAGGAGACCCTTCAGAGCATGGCCCAGCGCATCGAGACCACCCTGGCGGAGCACGGCGTGGAGACCCGGGTGGAGACCATCCGCCCTGGGCCCAGGGTGATCCTGTTCGGGCTGGTCCCGGGCTGGAGCCGCAAGCGCCGGGGGGAGGAGAAGGCCGATGAGGGCACCAACGGGGAGCTCAGCCGAGTGAAGGTGGACAGCATCATCGCCCGGGAGAAGGACCTGGCCCTGGCCCTGAAGACGCCCCACCTGCGCCTGGAGGCCCCGGTGCCCGGCGAGCGGCTGGTGGGCATAGAGGTACCCAACCCCCAGCCCACCCTGGTGACCCTGAGCGCCGTCATGGAGACCCCGGCCTTTAACAAGATCAAGGAGCAGGGCGCCCTGCCCCTGGCCCTGGGCCAGGGCACCGGCGGCGACCCCGTGGTGGCGGACCTGAAGGAGCTCCCCCACCTGCTTATCGCAGGTGCTACCGGCAGCGGCAAGAGCGTCTGCATCAATTCCGTCATCAGCAGCCTCATCCTGACCCGCCCGCCCGACAGGCTGCGTCTTCTCTTGGTTGACCCCAAGCGGGTGGAGCTTACGCCCTTCAACGGCATCCCCCACCTGCTGGCGCCCGTGGTGGTGGAGACGGAGGAGGTGCTGCGAGTGCTGGACGCCCTCCTGGCCGAGATGTTCCGCCGCTATAAGCTCATGGAGGAGTTGAAGGTCCGCAACATAGATGGCTACAACCACAAGGCCAGCTCCCCCTTCCCTTACCTGGT
Source organism: Dehalococcoidia bacterium (assembly GCA_034432835.1). Lineage (GTDB taxonomy): Bacteria > Chloroflexota > Dehalococcoidia > Lucifugimonadales > DAOUBE01 > DAOUBE01. The sequence continues at coordinate 4,450 of DAOUBE010000129.1, forward strand.
GCTGATCATTGACGAGCTGGCCGACCTGATGATGTCCGCCGCCAACGAGGCAGAGCAGTCCCTGGTGCGGCTGGCCCAACTAGGCCGCGCCACCGGCATCCACCTGATCCTGGCCACCCAGCGGCCTTCGGTGAACGTGGTCACCGGTCTGCTCAAGGCCAACGTGCCCTCCCGCATCGCCTTCGCCGTGGCATCCCAGGTGGACTCGCGGGTCATTCTGGACGGGGCCGGCGCGGAAAAGCTCCTGGGCAAGGGCGACATGCTGTTCCTCTCCTCCAACTCGCCCAGGCCCCGGCGGGTCCAGGGGGTCTATGTCTCGGACCGGGAGATAGAGGAGCTGGTGCAGTTCTGGAAGAAGGCCAAGGGCCCTGCCCTGCCGCCATCCCTCCTGGAGGAGGAGCTGGCGCGCCGCGAGGAGGACGAGGGGGAGGTGGACGAGCTGCTGGAGAAGGCCAAGGAGATCGCCAGCCGCAGCACGCATCTGTCGCCATCCATGCTACAGCGCCGTCTGCGCATCGGCTACCCACGGGCCATGAGGCTCATCGAGCTGCTGGAGGAGGAAGGTATCCTGGGGCCGGGGGGCCCGGGGATGTCCCGGGAGGTCCTGGTCAAACCCAATGGCGAACCCAGGGAACCATCTTAACGGAAAATTCGTTATTATTTGTGTAAGATAATTCTAATACCTGGCCAGAAAAGACTCTCTTTGCGGGCGCCGATGGCCTCCATGGGGGATTGTGTGGGCGAAAATCTGTGTTAACATGGTATTGAGGATATGATTTTCGCCGCCAGACAATCGCTTGTGGGCTTGAGGATGGGATGGTGAAGCAGCCTTGGTGAAGAATCTGACGCACTATCTGGTCCATCTACTGGGCAAGGGCAGGAACTGGGACCAAGCCTATCTCTCACCCTCCAGGGACAGGTGCCTGGTCTGTGACTATGAACTGGGGGAGGACCCTCTCTACAAGCGCTACCGCATTTGCCCCCAGTGCCGCTTCCACTACTCTCTCACCGCCCGTGAGCGCATTGAGCTCCTGGCCGACGAGCGCAGCTTCAAGGAGACCAACCGTAACCTGGTCTCCCTGGACCCCCTGTCTTTCTCCAATGGCAGGGCCTACAAGAGCAGCCTGTCCAGGGACCAGAAGAGGACGGGCCTGACCGAGGCCGCCGTGACGGGCCGCTGCAAGATAGGGGGCCACAAGGTCATCATCCTGGTGCTGGACTTCGGCTTCCTGGGCGGCAGCATGGGCAGCGTGGTGGGGGAGAAGGTGGCCCTGGCCTTCGAGATGGCCCGCAAGAAGAACAGGCCCCTGGTGGCTGTCATCTCCGGCGGAGGAGCCCGCCTCCAGGAAGGGGTCCTGTCCCTGATGCAGATGGCCAAGACGGTGACCGCGGCCAACCAGCTTCGGGAGAGGCGTATCCCCTTCATAGCGGTCATGGCCAACCCCACCACCGGGCAGGCCTACGCCAGCTTCGCCAACCTGGCCGATGTCATCATCGCCGAGCCAGGTGCCCTCATGGGCCTGGCCCCTATGCGCATCCTGAAGAACCTGTCGGAGGCGCCCTTGCCCCTGGATGCCCACACCGCCGAGTCCCACCTGAAGCACGGCCTCATAGACATGGTGGCGGACAGGGAAGAGCTCAAGGAGTACATAGAGAAGCTCCTTACCGTGCTACACTATGAAAACAACGGCGCCATCAGCAAGAAGCAGGCCAAGAAGATAAAGCTGGACTCCCCTGGAGAGCCCGAAGCCTCGGAGGCCGTGGCCCTGGTGCGCCACCACCAGCGCCCCACCTCGTCCTACTACATTCGGAAGCTCATCGACTCTTTCGTGGAGCTCCACGGCGACCGTATGAGCGGCGACGACCGTAGCCTCATCGGGGGCTTGGGTATGCTCCGCGGCCAGCGGGTCATGGTCATAGCCCAAGAGCGCCAGGGGAGCAATGGCTCCCACAACGGCCACTCCAACTACATCTTCCCCGAAGGCTTCCGCAAGGCCCAGCGCCTGATGGCCCTGGCCGCCCGGTTCGAGCTACCAGTGATCACCTTCATCGACACCAGTGGGGCCTACCCAGGCCTGGAGGCCGAGGAGCAGGGCATCGGCAACATCATCGCCAACACCCTCTCTATGATGATGGAGTTGCCTGTCCCCGTGGTCTCGGTCATCGTGGGCGAGGGCACCGGCGAGGGGGCCCTGGCCCTGAGCGTGGCCGACCGCATTCTAATGCAGGAGAACGCCCTGTACTCACCGGTCTCCCTGGAGCGGGCCGCCGAGCTGCTGTCCCGCGACTCCACCAAGGTGCAGGAGGCTGTGGAGACCCTGCGGCTGACTTCCCAAGACTGCCAGGACCTGGGCATAGTGGACATCGTGGTGCCCGAGGCCGAGGGCGGCGCCCACGTTAACCCGGACGAGACGGCGGAGTACCTGCGCCTGGCCCTGGTGCGGGAGCTGGGCTTTCTCCTTCGCCGCAGGACAAACAAGCTGGTCAAGGAGCGCCAGAACAAGTTCCGCAAGATGGGCGAGTATAGTACCTACTTCAAGGAGGCCGTCCGCCAGGAGGTGGACCTGCTCCAGGCCATCGCCCAGCAGAAGAGCCAGCGCAAGCGGAAGGCCAAGGAGAAGCAGCCGGCCTAGGGCATGGCAGTGGGGGAGCGGCCTCCCGCCGCCTACCCCGCGGGGCGTGCTCTGGGGGCAGGGCCAGGGTGCCCTACCTCCCCTGCCTGGGGGGTACCTGGAAGGGTGGGGGCAAGGTCGGCATGGGCACCTCTATGACCGTGGGCCGGCGGCTAGTCAGGGCGTCGCGCAGGGCCTGGCGCAGGGCATCGGGGTCAGGCCCCTTCAGGCGAACCCCCTGGGCCCCGAAGCTCTCGGCCAACCTGGCGAAGTCCGGGTTGTGCAGCCTAGTCCCAATTACCCTCCCCTCGAACCGCGTCTGCTGGTCGTAGAAGGAAGCCCCGAAGGCGCCGTCGGCGAACACCAGGGCCACCACGTTGATACCCTCCTGCACCGCCGTGGCCAGCTCCTGGAGGTTGTACATAAAGCCGCCGTCGCCGTTGATGGAGAGCACGGGCCTGTCCGGGTTGCCCACCTTGGCCCCCAGGGACGTGGGGAAGGCGTACCCCAGGGCGATGGAGTAGGAGGAGGTGACCCAGGTGCGGGGCTGGAGGGCCGGGAAGGCCAGGTGCCCCCAGTATCCAACGTTGGTTATCCCCGCCACCACTATGGCCTCCTCGGGCAGCTCCTGGCGAAGAGCGTCCAGGATGCGCACCTGGGTAGGGGCCATCTCCTCCAGTTCCTGGCGGGTCTCCCTCTTCACCCGTGCCAGCTCCCCTGGGGCCCACTGGCTGGCGCCCTTCTTGCCGCCCAGCTCCTCCAGAATGGCCGACAGGGTAAGGCGGGCGTCGCCCTGGATGCCCAGGGCCAGGGGCCAGTTACGCCCCAGCTCTTCGCCGTCCACGTCTATCTGGATGAGCCTCTGGTCGCGGCGGAAGGCCCAGGGCGGGTTGCCCGATATGAAGAGGCGGGTGCCCACGGCCAGGACCACGTCGGCATCGGGGACGATACGCCGGGCCGGGCCGTGGCCGGAGTAGGCCACGCCCACCGATAGTGGATTGTCCTCCCGTATGGAGCCCTTGCCCTCCTGGGTGGTGATGACGGGGGCCTGAAGGGCCGAGGCCAGCTCAGTAAGCTGGGCCGAGGCCCCGGCGGTGATGACGCCGCCTCCTGCCCATATGAGGGGCCTGCGGGCCGAGGCCAGCATCTGGGCGGCCTGCCGCACCTTGGCTGGGTCTGGGGCCAGGGGCTGCACCGGCTCCTGCTCCAACAGCCCCACCTCCGCCCACTGGTCCATGACGTCCCAGGGTATCTCTATCTCCACCGGCCGGGGCCTGCCCGTGCGGAGATGGCGCACCGCCTCGTGGACGGCACCGGGGATCTCGGGTACCGTCATGGCCCGGTAGGCCCACTTGGTGATGGGCCGGAACACATCTAGCTGCTCATGGACCTCATGGAGGGCGCCCCGGCCCTTGCCCAGGTTGTAGCTTTCCACCTGCCCCGACACTAGTAGCACTGGCGTGGAGGCGGCGTAGGCCACCGACAGGCCGGCCGAGGCGTTGAGGGCGCCCGGGCCGGGCACCACCAGCCCCACGGCTATCTTTCCCGTGGTGCGGGCGTAGCCGTAGGCCATGTAGGTAGTGGCCTGCTCGTGGCGGACGGGGACCAGGCGGACGGCTCGCTGGTGGTACAAGCCGTCCAGGGCCTGCATGATCTGGACTCCTGGCAGCCCGAAGACCACCTCGATGCCCTCACGGGCCAGGGAGCTGGCCAGGGCGTGGCCGCCGGTCATGGTAGCCATGGGGCCTCCTTTCGGGCAGGATGGCGGGTCCTGGGGGCGAGGCTGGCCGCCTGACTGGAGATCGGACGACGGCCTGGCCGTGTACCTGCCATTGTTGGCTGAGGCAGACCTTTTGTCAACCAGGGATTTCCAGCCTTGGGGAACGGTGTTGGCCCATCCGTCGTATAGTATTGTGGGAGGCGACATAAGGTCTGGAGCAAGGCGAGTCTTCTGGGTGGAGGAGGGGCGATGAGTAAGATCAAGCTAGCCTTGTATCTCGTCAGCTTGCTGGTGGTGGGCCTGCTGACAGCCCTGGTCATAGCCGCCTACGCCAACCAGGCCACACCAAGGCCTTCGCCCAGCACTGGCGACACCCACCAGGCCTGGTACAAGGGACTATAACCAGCTCCTGGATGGCCCCCAAGGTCCCTACCCATAAGCGGGGGAGTATCTGGCCCCGCTACTCCACCTGGGTGATCTCCCTCCAGCGCCCCTCCCGCAGCAGGCGGAGGATGGTGGGGGCAGCCCGGCCGAAGTGGGTGGCCGCCGTCAGGAGGGTCAGGGCCAGGCAGGTGAGCACCAGGCCCAGGGGCTGGCCCGTAGCCAGGGCTAGGGCGTCCAGCAGCAGGAACCCCGTGGCGAAGCCCAGGACCGCGCTGCGCAGCGCCACCATCACCAACACAGCGGGCGGCACCACAACGGCGGTGAGGAGGGGGAGGAGCACCAGGAGGGCGCCCAGGGCCGGGGCCACCCCCTTGCCGCCGGAGAAGCCCAGGAATAGGGACCAGTTGTGGCCCACCACCGCCACCACTGCGGCCAGGTAAAGGGCTTCTTCCGGGGCGCCCAACAGCCGGGCCAGGGAGGCGGCCGCCGCTCCCTTGGCTGCGTCCACCAGCAGGACGGGCGCCGCAGCTCGCCAGCCCAACTGACGATAGACGTTGAGTGCCCCGGCGTTGCCGCTGCCCACACGGCGGACGTCTATGCCCCTGAGCCAGCGAGCCACCAGGTAGGCCGTGGGGAAGGCCCCCAGCAGGTAGGCCAGAACAACGCTTCCGGCCCAGGCCAGGAAAGTATGGTCCATAGGCACCATTCTACCCGCTACTGATGATGTTCGGCCACGGCCAGGGTGGATTCTTGTCCTTGGGCCGTATTGCTACGCGTTACCAGCCGCTGCCGAGCCCATCATGGGAGGACGGCGTAAGCCCTCTTTCGGAGGTTACTTTGGACGGCCTGGCCTTACTGGACCACACCGAATCCCGACCTGGTGCACAGCTCCACCCGGTTGCCGTCGGGGTCGCGGATGAAAAGGAAGCGCTGGCCGTCCTTGCGCACCCCTCGGTTCTCTATGGTTATCCCCAGGGCCTCCAGGGACTTCACCGTGGCGTCGAAGTCCTCCACCTCAAAGGCGGTGTGGCAGGGGTTAGGGGCCGGGGCCAGGTCCGTCTGGATCAGGTGCACCATCACCCCGCTGGGGAGCTGCAGCCACTCGATGTTCTCGGCGTCCACCATCTTGGGGATCACCTTCAGGCCCAGGATATCCCTGTAGAAGGCCAGGCTGCGCTCCTTGTCCCTGACGATATACACCACGTGGTTGACGTGGTTGAGCCGGATGGTGGCACGCTTTGTGGCCACGGTGGAACCTCCTTGGGCGGTGTCGGGGCCATTATACCCCAAGAAAAAGAGGGGCCGGGTGCTCCGTCCCGGCCCTGGGTACTCTTGGAAAGGTTCCTGGTCCTAGCTGGTGGACGCCGAGACCACCTCTGGCTTGTTACGCACGTCGTAGTACAGGTGGCAGGCCACCCAGTGCTTGGGCTCCACCTCCAGCAGCGGCGGGTAGATCTCCGAGCAGTGGGGCATGACGTAGGGGCACCGGGGGTGGAAGTGGCAGCCCGAGGGTGGGTTCACCGGCGACGGCACCTCACCCGTGAGGATTATCTCCTCCCGCTGGATGTCCGGGTGGGATGGCAGAGAGGAGGAGATCAGGGCCTTGGTGTACGGGTGCAGCGGGTTGTCGAAGATGACCTTGGAGGGTGCCTGCTCCACGATGCGGCCTAGGTACATCACCGCCACCCAGTGGCACATGTACCTTACCGTGGCCAGGTCGTGGGCAATGAGCATGTAGCTCAGGTTGTACTGTTCCTGGAGGTCCTTGAGCAGGTTCATGATCTGGGCGCGGATGGAGACGTCCAGGGCGGACACAGGCTCGTCCAGGATGATGACGTCGGGGTTGAGGGCCAGGGCCCGGGCGATGGCGATACGCTGCCGCTGGCCGCCGCTGAACTCGTGGGGGTAGAGGCTGGCCTGGTAGGGGTGGAGACCCACATCGATGAGCAGCTTCTCCACCAGGTCCTTGCGCTCACCCCGGGACAGCTTCAGGTTGATGTCCACGGGCTCGGCGATGATCTCCTTGACCCGCATGCGCGGATTCAGGGAGCTCCACGGGTCCTGGAACACCGCCTGAACGTTGCGCCGGTAGTCTCGCATGAGCTCGTGAGAAGGTTTCTTGGTGACGTCCTGTCCCTTGAACAGGATCTCGCCCTCGGTGGGCTTCTCCAGGAGGAGGACCATCTTGGCCGTGGTGCTCTTCCCGCATCCGGACTCGCCCACCAGGCCCAGGGTCTCACCTCGCTTCAACTGGAAGGAGATGCCGTCCACGGCCTTCAGGGCGCCCATTCGCCTGGCGAAGAGGAGTCCCTTGGTCACCGGGAAGTGCTTCTTGAGGTTACGTCCTTCGATGATAACCTGGCCGTCTGCTGTCTGCGCGGCTTGGGTCTGTGTCTTGGCGTCCTGCGTCTTCATGCTTCACCCCTATACCAGTTTCCAGCAGTTGGCCGTATGCCCCTCGGCCACGCGCACAGTGGGTGGGTACTCCTCTAGGCAAGGGTCATGCACGTAGGGGCACCGCGGCGCAAAGGGACAGCCGGGAGGCAGGTTGAACAGGGCTGGAGGCTGTCCTTCGATCTGGTAGAGCCGGTCCACGTCCTGCTCCAGCTTGGGCACCGAGCCCAGCAACGCCTGGGTGTAGGGCATGGACGGGTTGTTGAAGATCTGCCGGACGTTGCCCTGCTCCACGATCCTGCCTGCATACATTACCGCCACTTTATCGCACATCTTGGCGACGATGCCGAAGTCGTGGGTGATGAAGATGATGCCCATGCCCGTCTCTTCCTGGAGCTCTTTGAGCAGCCTGAGGTACTGGGCCTGAATGGTGACGTCCAGGGATGTGGTAGGCTCGTCGGCTATGAGCACCAGGGGGTTACAGGAGATGCCTATGGCGCCCACCACCCTCTGCCGCATGCCGCCGCTGAGCTGGTGGGGATAGTCTCGGATGCGGACTTCGGCAGCGGGTATGCGGACCTTCTTGAGCACGTCGATGGCCTTGTTCAAAATGGACTGCTTGTCGCCGCCCTGGTGGATGCGTATGGCTTCCGTAACTTGGTTGCCTATGGTGAAGACTGGATTGAGGGAGGTCATGGGGTCCTGGAGGATCATGGCTATCTTGCCGCCGCGGACCTTCTGCATTTCCGATTCGCTCAGGGGGATGATGTCCTGGCCTCCCAGGATCACCTCACCCGAGACGATCTTGCCGGGGGGCGAGGGTATCAACTTCATCAGCGACAGCGCCGTGACCGACTTGCCTGAGCCGGACTCCCCCACTATGCCCAGGGTCTCGCCGGCGTGGAGGTCGAAGGAGACCCCGTCCACCGCCTTCACCACACCCCACCGTGTGATAAAGTAGGTGCGAAGGTCCCGCACCTGCAAGACCAACTCACCTTTCTTGAGCTTGCCTTGTCGCTGACCCACTGTCCTAGTTTCCGCCATGTTCCCTCCAGCCTCCTTCCGGTGTACTCCATCCCCACTTTGTGGCGGGGAAACCAGGTGGTAGCCTATTATAACATTTGTGCCAAACCGAAAGCAAAAGGGGACACACCTGGTGGAGAGCACACCAAAAAGTTAATGGTGAATATCTAACGGTTATCGAGGGTTTTGTCAAGGGGGTGCCAGATTTAGTGGCCTTGTGGCCACAAAAAACCGGGGCGCGGCCCTTTACTCCAAGGCGCACCAGGGCACGCCCTGGCAGGGTGCACCCTGCACCAGGGCACAGCCCTGGACCCTTCCCTTTGGATATCCAAGATGGGTTGTGTTGGTCCCACCCAGCAGGGCACGGCCTGCACCCACTCTTCATCTTCCCTGGTCACATGACCTTAGTGACCACCTAGGAGAAGTGTGGGTCAAGGGCGAGCCCTTGGGGATTCTCCCTGGCACCCCTAGCAGAGGGGCAGCCCCCTCTGCACTCCCCCTGTTACCAGCCATTGGTCCTTGTAAGGGCGCTACCATGTAGCCGCACTTTCGGCACCCAAGAAGGGGGGTGTTCGACCCACCCACCCGCCCTCGGGGCGAGGCCTTG
>DAOUBE010000130.1:0-1543 GCA_034432835.1 Dehalococcoidia bacterium
CCCTGGACTACAACACCCCAGCCCAGTATCTTACTAAGCACCACCCAGAACTGGTCCCTAAAATAGCCCGACTGTCTCATATGTACTGAACCAGTACACCGCCTCCAACCCCAGGGCAGATAATGCTATAATAGCCCAGGACGGGGCGTAGCGCAGCGGCCAGCGCGCCAGGATCGGGACCTGGAGGTCGGCGGTTCAAATCCGCCCGCCCCGACCACCCCACCCTCACCGAAGGAGCCTCTCCATGAAGTATGCCTATGCTTTCCGTAGGGCCGTTTTTCAGCCATACTACAGTGACAGTTGGGCCTTGCCACCCAGGGGTGTGCGCGAGAAGTTTCTCAAGAAGGTGGCGACCATGGGGTTCAATGGGCTGGAGCTGGGCCTGGACACGGTGGAGTTCTCGGAGAAGGTCGTGAAGGAGCTCCGCAAGGAGCTGGAGGCCGCCGGGACTCCCTGTGTGGTCATCCGGGGAGGCGGGGGCCTCACCCATCCTCGGGTGGCGGCCCAGAACCGGAGGCGCCTGGAGCAGGCGGTAAAGATGGCCTCTTGGATTGGGGCCGAGGTGGTGAACACAACCGTGGCGACGCCCCCCACCGCTCCGGGGGCGCCCGGCAGCTTCGTGGGCGACCCCGTGTCCCAGGGCTCCAGCCGCCAGGCGCGGGAGGAGGACTTTGTGGCGACGGCCAGGGGTCTGGCCCAGATCGCTGACATGGCGGCCTCCCTGGGGATCAAGATATCCATCGAGGTGCACCAGCACTCCATCGCCGACAATAGCTGGTCGGCGCTGCACCTGCTGGAGCTTATCGACCGTCCCAACGTGGGCATCAACCCGGACCTGGGCAACATCTACTGGAACTACGACGTGCCAGAGGAGACCTCTGAGGCGGCCATCGTGGCCCTGGCGCCCAAGGCCATCTACTGGCACTGTAAGAGCCTTAAGCGGGTGCACATACCGGAGAACAAGCACTCCATCTTCCTCCAGGTGCCCTTGCCCGACGGCGACATCGATTACCGGTTCGCCATCGCCACCATGCTGGAGGCAGGGTACAGCGGCTACCTGGCCATAGAGGGCACCCGCTTTGGCGACCAGCTCTCCGCCGACCAGCGCAGCCTGGACTACGTGAAGGGGCTGGTGCGGGAGCTGACGGGCGAATAAGGCTGGAAGGCCCAATCCCATAGGCGCCACAACGGTGGCCACCGTCCTTGGACGGAGGTGGTCAGGCCCTGGGTGAGGAGGGAGATGGGGGATGGGCATGTTCTTCTCCCAGTATAGGCGGGATATCCAAGCCTCAGGGAGAGAGTGGCACCCTCTGGAAGCCGGGTTGTCCAGACCGGTCTGGGGCCCATGGAGCACCTGGCCTTCGGCCAGGGGGCGCCGGTGCTCCTGGACCACGGGGTCGCAGCTTCCAGCGACCCCGGCCCAGGGCTGGCTCCCTACCCCTCCAGATTCTCCCGTCGCTGCCCTCCCTCACAATGACAGTTCACCCCCTGGCAGGCTACACTCCTTCATTACCACTGCCGTGTATTAAGGCCAGGGGTGCAG
>DAOUBE010000131.1:0-9333 GCA_034432835.1 Dehalococcoidia bacterium
CCCTGGACTACAACACCCCAGCCCAGTATCTTACTAAGCACCACCCAGAACTGGTCCCTAAAATAGCCCGACTGTCTCATATGTACTGAACCAGTACACCCTCTTGCACTATAACCCAGCCCCCAATACCATGCAGAAGTACCCCCTCCATTAAGGGTGCGCTGTGGTCACAAACCCCGCCCAGATGGGGATTAACCACAATTTATCCTAAAGACAAGGGGGTAGCACTGTGGAGCAGAAACCCACAGCCTGGAGTGCCCAAGACGCACTGGGGGGTCTCCCCTCCCTACCCCTTGGACAGGGCTCTGGGTGAGTTTGGAGGACATGTACCAAGGCTGGACCCCTCGGAGGAAGCCACCGAATGATTTGCAGGAGTTCCGGTACCTCTTGCTGCGGGAGGCTGGATTCCCGGGCTTCGGGTGGCCTTCACCCCTGCGCTTCGCCCAGGTGCAGGGCTCGCCCCTTCGCTTCGCTCAGGGCAGGCTCTTGACCCACACTCCCTGAGCTGGTCTGCAAGGGTATGTGACCAGGGAAGGTAAAGCATGGGTGCAGGGTGCAAGATGCACCCTGCCAGGGCCGAGCCCTGGTGCCCCTTCTCCAGGGAAGAGAACTGGTATGGGAGGTTGTGATCGTGGTAGCGGCGCAGGAAGACACCTCCTACGGGCCTAGCCAGTACGCCTACCGGCCCATAAGCGACTACGGCATCATAGGAGACTGCCGCACGGCGGCCCTGGTCTCCAACCAAGGCTCCATCGACTGGCTGTGCCTTCCCAACTTCGATGGCCCTGCCATCTTCTCCCGTCTGTTGGACGCCCGCCAGGGCGGCCACTTCTCCATCCACCCTGAGGGGCCCTTCCGCTTCGAGCAATCGTACCTGGAAGGCACCAACGTTCTGGTCACCACCTTCACCACTCCCAGCGGCTCCACGCGCCTCATCGACTTCATGATGGTTCCATGGGGACAGTACCAGCGGCGGGTCATTCTTCCCCTACGCCAACTCGTCCGGCGGGTGGAGTGCACCGCCGGCGCCGTGGACATGGAGGTGGAATACCAGCCCCGCCCTTATTTCAGCGAGGGATACCACCCCGTGGAGATGAAGTCCCACCATCACATAGGTCTGGGCCACAGGGGGTGGTACATCCACCTCTTGAGCCAGGCCCCCCTGGAGCCCGACCAGCCAGGTGCCCGAGGAAGATTCCGGCTGGCCCAATGGGAGGCCATCACCCTTGTCCTTGGGTACGACGAACACACCCCCGCCGCCTTCCCCGTGGCCGAGCACTTCACCACCAAGCCCCTGGAGGAGACAGTGACCTTCTGGCGCCAGTGGCTGTCCCGCTGTACCTACGATGGGCCGTACCGAGAGGCTGTGCTGCGCAGCGCCCTGCTCCTGAAACTGCTGGCCTTCGCACCCTCAGGGGCCATCGTGGCCGCACCCACCACCTCCCTGCCCGAGAAGGTAGGCGGGGTGCGCAACTGGGACTACCGGTACTGCTGGCTGCGGGACGCCTCCCTGACCCTCCAGGCCCTTCAGAACATCGGATTCAGCGACGAGGCCGAGGCTTTCCTGGACTGGATGCTCCACTCCACCCGCATTACCCAGCCCCGACTCAAGGTGGTGTACAACGTCTTCGGGGAGCCCAGACTATCCCAGCGAGACCTCTACCACCTGGAGGGGTATCGGGGCTCCAAGCCAGTGCGCGTAGGCAACCAGGCCTCGGAACAGTACCAGCTTGACGTCTATGGCGAGGTGCTAGATGGCGTTTTCAAGGTGGGGCCCGACAGGCCCCGGCTCTCCAGTGACGCCCGGCGGCTGGTGGAGGGTGCCGCCAACTTCGTAGCCCGCCACTGGCATGAGCCGGACCACGGTATCTGGGAAATGCAGGAGAAGCGGCACTTTGTCCATTCCAAGGCGCTGTGTTGGGTGGCCCTCCACCGCGCCTACCAGCTCCTGGGGGAAGACCAGGTCTCCAGGCAGACCCAGCGGTGGTGGCAAAGTGTTAGAGACCAGATCGCCAGGGTGGTGGACCAGGAAGGGTACAATCAGGAGCTCGGTGCCTTCGTGCAAGTGCTGGGCAGCCAGGAGCTAGACGCCTCGCTCCTGACCCTGCCCATCCTAGGGTTCATAGAGCCGGGAGACCCCCGCATGGTATCCACGGTCCAGGCAATCCAGCAGAGGCTGACGGCCCGGGGTCACGTCTATCGCTATCTTACGGACGACGGCCTGCCCCCAGGGGAGGGCGCCTTCACGGCGTGTACCTTCTGGCTGGCTCACTCCCTGGCGCTGCAAGGAGATGTCCAAGAGGCCAAGAGCACTTTCCAGGCGGTGTCCCAATGCGCCAACCACCTCGGTCTGCTCTCAGAGGAGATAGACCCAGACACCGGCGAGCTACTGGGTAATTTCCCCCAGGGCCTGAGTCATATTGGACTCATTAACGCCGCCGTAGCCATCCAGCAGGCCGAAGCTAGAGGGGTCGGTAGAAGGCGCCGAGAATAACCCCGTACACCACATGGGCGGCCAGAGTCACAAGAGGGGTGCGGCGGCCATAGTTCAGGGAGAGAAACCCCGGAGGCTCCAGGGGCTTCAGAGGCACCGGCCCAGCGAAGTCCGAGGCCATGCGGGGGTGGATGCCAGGCAGCACCGGCAGCACCACCATCAGGGCGAAGAGGCCGTGGACCAGGCCCGCCGCACCGCCCAGCCACCAGGTGGCACGGCCCATCTCCTCGAAGAATAGGGCGTACAGAAAGGAGAAGAGCCAGCCGTTGACCAGGTGCACAAGGAAGCCGTAGAGCTTGGCCCGGTCCCGGTCCGGGGTGAACATGGTCCCTAGCAGGAAGGGGATGTCCATGCGGGTGAAGCCCAGAGCCTGGCTCCCCCGCATGAGCATGGTAAGCACCGAGGTGGCCACGAATCCCCACAGGACGATGTTAGGCCAGTTCATGCCCGGCAAATCACCCCTTCGAGTCATGTCAAGGACAGTATAGCGTGTCAGTATTGGTGCGGGTGGGCCAGGCCACGCCCCAGTCTGCCTTCCCGCAGCACCATGCCCCGTTGAGGCCGTGCCCTCCGCTGCCCCCTGTGCTATACTCTGGAGTTAAGCGATGCGTACTCTGCGTTTGGCCCTGGCCCAGATAAACCCCACCGTGGGCGACCTGGAAGGGAACGTCCGCAAGATCACCGACTACATCGAGCAGGCCCGTTCCCTCAAGGCCGACCTCGTCGCTTTCCCCGAGCTGGCCATCCCCGGCTACCCCCCGGAAGACCTGCTCATGAAGCCCAGCTTTATCCGCGACAACATCAGCGCCCTGAAGAAGGTAGTGGAGGCCGCCAGGGACATCGCCGTGGTCACGGGCTTCGTGGACTCCAACTCGGACATCTTCAACGCCGCCGCCGTGGCCTACGATGGCAAGCTGGCCGGGGTCTATCACAAGATCTTCCTCCCCACCTACGGGGTCTTTGACGAGGACCGATACTTCCAGCGGGGCAACCGGTGCCCCGTGTTCACCATCAACGGGGTCAAGGTGGCCGTCAACATATGCGAGGATATCTGGTACGCCGTGGGGCCCCTGGTGGTGCAGCGCCTGGCCGGCGCCGAGGTGGTGGTCAACATCAACGGCTCGCCCTACCACGCCGGCAAGGGCGTCTTCCGAGAGCAAATGATCGGTACCAGAGCCTCGGACAACGGGTTGTACGTGGCCTATGTCAATACCGTGGGCGGGCAGGATGAGCTGGTCTTCGACGGGGCCAGCCTCATCTCCGACCCCAAGGGCCGGCTGGTGGCCCGCGGCAAGCAGTTCCAGGAGGACCTCATCGTCGCAGACCTGGACGTGGACGACGTCATGCACGCCCGCCTGCGGGACCCCCGGCTCCGCAAGGAGGGCGACCTCCGGCTGGATGACATAGGCGTGCCAGAGGTCATCCACGTCTCCGACTACCAGCCACGGGAGCGGTCTCCCCTGCCACCTCACGTCTTCCCACCCCTGGACCCCATCGGCGAGATATACCACGCCCTGGTGCTGGGCACCCGGGACTACGTCCGCAAGACCGGCTTCAAGAAGGCCCTCATCGGCCTCTCTGGTGGCATAGATTCGTCCATGGTGGCTTGCGTGGCGGTGGATGCCCTGGGCAAGGAGAACGTCATCGGCATCGCCATGCCCTCCCGCTACTCTTCGGAAGGCAGCCTGATAGACGCCAAGCTGTTGGCAGAGAACCTGGGCATAGAGCTGCGTATAATCCCCATCGAACCTGCCCACCGGGCCTATGAGGAGATGCTGGAGCCCCATTTCCGGGGCACCCAGCCCGGAGTGGCCGAGGAGAATATCCAGGCCCGCATCCGGGGTAATATCCTCATGGCCCTGTCTAACAAGTTCGGGTGGATAGTCCTAACCACTGGCGACAAGAGCGAGATGGCCACCGGCTTCGCCACCCTCTACGGCGACATGGCCGGGGGCTTCGCCGTCATCAAGGATGTGCTCAAGACCATGGTGTACAAGCTGGCCCGCTGGCGCAACGAGAACGGACACCCCAAGAACGTGGTCCCTGAGGCTGTGCTGCGCAAGGCTCCCAGCCCGGAGCTCAAGCCCAACCAGAAGGCCCAGGATACCCTGCCTCCCTACGAGATTCTGGACCCCATCCTCAAGGCCTATGTGGAGGAGGAGCGGAGCTACCAGGACCTGGTGGACATGGGCTTCGACCCGGAGACGGTGAAGCGGGTCATAACCATGGTGGACAAGAACGAGTACAAGCGGCGCCAGGCGCCCCCCGGCGTCAAGATCACCCCCCTGGCCTTCGGGCGCGACCGCCGCCTCCCCATCGTCAACCGCTACCGGCAGTTCTAACAGCTCCCGTAACGCGCCGCCCCATCATCCTCCCACCACCCCAAGTGGACCCCTAGGGTAGGGGATGAAAGGTCATCCTGAGGGAGCGCAGCGACCGAAGAATCTGGAGGTGGCCCACCCCCACCTGATTTCTCGTCCTTGTGCCAAGGGCTCACAAGGACACCCGTCAACCGCCCCTGGCAATCTGCCATTGGGAGAAAAGGGGTAGCAGGTTACCCTCACCCGGGCCACTGCTCCATCCTGTAGGCCATGTCCCAGAACATGTACTCGTAGCGGCTGCTGGTGAGGAACAGCTCCCGCATCCTCGGGCGCCGCTCAGGGTAAGCCTTCGCCGCCTGGTCCACCAGGCCCCGCCAGGCGCGGACGCTGTGCTCCAGGAACCCGGCCTCGTAGATGCTGGCCCACTGGCGGTAAAGGGGGTGGGCCAGCCCCTTCAGCGTAGTCCCCAACTCGTGGTAGGTCCAGGGGCAGGGAAGCAGCGCCGCCGCGGTCTCGCCCACGCCTCCCGTGGCGGCCGCGGCCACTATATGGTCCATATAGGCGCGGTTGGTGGGCAACGGCTGGGGCCGGGCAGCTTCGGGGTCACCCATCTCCAGAAGCTGGAACATCCGTCTGTGGTGCTCCCGCTCGATGGGGACCACCAGGCGCTGGGAGAGCACCTGAAGAGTAGCCAGGTCTGGGGCCTTGGCCAGGGCCAGGGCCGCAGCCTGGGCGAAGGCCTCCAGGTAGAGGTAGTCCTGGCCTATGTAGGACCGGAATTTCTCCACGGGCAGGGTACCGGCCCGCAGCTCCTCCAGGAAGGGGTGCTGGAAGATGCGGTCCCAGATCCCCCGGGCTTCCTGTCTCAGTTGTGCGGAAAAGCTCACGTCCATGGTAACGGCACTGTAGGGCCGCCCCTGCGCAGTGTCAAGGGCTCTCCATTGCTGGTCCTGTTTGCTTCAAATTGGTACTGGATGCCCGGTGGTCCCCCTGAAAGAAGGGGAGCACAGGGCGTGAGTCCCGGACCCCCACCCTTTCCTGGCCCCCTTCAGGGGAGGGTGCCAGGTGGGAACATCCACCTGGGATAATCAGCACCCCCAGCAGGTTACAATGCGAAGCAAACAGGCCGTGGCCGCTGGTACCGATCCCTCAGGGCAAGCATACGAGGAGGCGTGCCAGGGCCAAGGCCGGCAGCACCTCCGACACCCCCGGGGTGGTGCCCGTCTCTCTGGCCTTAAGCGGACATTGACACCCAGGCCAGGGTAACATAAACTCGGCACCTACCCAGGTTGGCGGCTCTCAATGGCGAATCCAGGGTGTAGCTCCCCTAAACGACAGGCTAGAAAGGAGGCTGTCTATGGGTCTGCTGAAGGAGTTCCGTCAGTTCTTGCTGCGAGGCAACGTGGTGGACCTGGCCGTGGCCGTGGTGGTAGGCGCCGCCTTCGGGGCCGTGGTCACGGCCCTGGTCCAGGACCTTATAACCCCCTTGATAGCGGCCGTGGGAGGGCAGCCGGACTTCTCCCAGCTCACCTTCACCATCAATAACAGCACCTTCAGGTACGGGCACTTCATCAATGCGGTGCTCTCCTTCATCGTCATCGCCGCGGTGGTCTTCTTCCTGGTCATCCGGCCCCTGAACGCCCTCTTCGCCAGGGCCCGGCACGAGCCACCCCCCGACCCGACCACCAAGAAGTGCCCGGAGTGCCTGAGCACCATTCCCCTCCAGGCCAAGCGCTGTGCCTACTGCACCTCGGAGGTGCCCGTCTCGTAGCCTCGCCCTACCGGCTGGCTATCACCCCGGGATCGCCTTCGCTACGGTCTGGCAGCAGCCGGCGCACCTGGCGTCGGCGTAGTCTCCGTGGGCCACGCTCTGCCCCTACAGGGTATGATAGACCGTACGCCACATGAGGAAGTCCCTGTGGACCTTCGAGTCATCCGGCAGCGGCTGGGTATCTCCCTAGGGCCGAGGCTGCTGTTTCCCCTTGCCCTCTTCGCCGCCCTGCTCCTTATGCCCACACCCCAGGGGCTCACCCCCCAGGGTCAGCGAACGCTTTCGGTGGTGGCCCTTACCGTCGGCCTGTGGGTCACGGGGGGCCTGCCCCTGGCTGCCAGCGGGGTGCTGGCGGTGCTCCTCCTGGTAGGGCTGAGGGCCGTCCCATCCCTGGGCCACGGGCTGGAAGGCTTCAGGCAACCCGTGGTCTATTTCCTTATCGGGGTGCTGGTGCTGGGCGTGGCGGTACACCGGTCGGGGCTAGCCCAGAGGGCGGCCCTGCTCATCATCGGAAGGGCCGGTGGAAGCCCCCGGTGGCTGTTCCTTCAGATGCTGGGAGCCTTCGCCGCCCTGACCTACTTTCTGCCCTCGGCCACCACCCGCAACGCCATTATGGTCCACATCTACGACCAGGTGCTGGAGGTGTGGCAGGTGCGCAAGGGCGCCCACTTGGCCAGGGCTATCATGCTGGGCATGGCCAGCCTAAACCGGCTGGCCTCCACCGCCATCCTGACCGGGGGGATCACCCCCGTGGCCGCCGCCGGCCTCATCAAGGCCTACGGAGGCCAGGGTAGCGAGATATCCTGGACGCGGTGGTTCCTCCTCATGGCGCCGCCCTACTACGCACTGCTGGCCCTGGGGGGACTGCTCCTGTACCTCCTCCACAGGCAGGGGTTCAGCCGCCAGTACCCCCGGCCCAAGCTGGCCGGCCAGGGCTTGCCCGTGGGTCTGGCCGAGGTCAAGGTGGCGGTGGCCGGCGGCCTAGCGGCCCTCCTCTGGTTCACCGACTTCGCCCACCCTTTACCCCCGGCGGTCCCGGCCCTCGTCGCCGCAGCCCTGGTCTCCTTGCCCGTGGTGGGGGTGCTCCGGGGGCGGGACCTGGCCCGGGGCGTCCACTGGGCCAGCGTCATAGTCCTGATAACCGCCCTCACCCTGGCCCACGACATGGTGGACACCGGCGTGGCGCGGTGGCTGGCCCAGAGCATCGTGGAGGCCACGGGCTCCCTGGCCGCCGTGCCTGTGGTGGTGCTTCTGGTCATGATGGCCGGCGGCTCCTTGGTCCGCCTCCTGGTGCCCACCGAGGCTGGGTACCTGGCCATGGTGCTGCCCGTGGGCATGGACGTGGCCTCCCAGGTGGGCATGGACCCGGTGGTGGTAGCCCTGTCCCTTACCATAGCGGGGGACGCCATGATATACTACGCAGCCCAGGGCGCGTCGGTGTTGGTGATATTCGTGCGGGGCCACTTCACCAGCCTGGAGCTGATGCGCTTCGGGTTCATTATGAACGCCACCGCTTTCGCGGTGGTGGTCTTCCTTGCCCTGCCCTACTGGGCGCTGGTGGGAGCACCCCTGGTGAGGTAGGCCACGCCAAAATCGAGGGCCAAGTTGCAGGCACCAGCCCCCAAGAGCGCAGTGCCAGGCGGGGCATCCCCTTGCTCACATAGTACAAGTGTGCTAGTATTAACCCCTGTTATTCGTGATTGGAGGGCAGCATGAGCAGTCCAGAGAAGGAGCGAAGCCTGGAAGTGGCCGTCAGCCAGATCGAGAAACAGTTCGGCAAGGGCACCATCATGCGCCTGGGCGAAGCCTCCCAGAAGCTAGCCACCGATGCCATACCCACCGGCTCCCTGGCCCTGGACCTGGCTCTGGGCGTGGGGGGTATCCCCAGGGGCCGGGTGACGGAGGTGTTCGGGGCCGAGTCCTCGGGTAAGTCCACTCTGGCCTTGCACGTTATTGCCGAGGCCCAGAGGGCCGGGGGCACCGCCGCCTACATCGATGCCGAGCATGCCCTGGACCCCGCCTACGCCGCCAACCTGGGCGTCCGCGTAGAGGACCTGCTGGTCTCTCAGCCCGACTCCGCCGAGCAGGCCCTGGAGATAACCGACTACCTGGTGCGCAGCGGGGCTGTGGACATCGTGGTTATCGACAGTGTGGCGGCCCTGGTGCCCCGGGCCGAGCTGGAGGGCGAGATGGGTGACGCCCATGTGGGCCTTCAGGCCCGCCTGATGTCCCAAGCCCTGCGTAAGCTCACCGCCTCCATCAACCGCTCCCGCACCGCCGTTCTCTTTATTAACCAGCTCCGAGAGAAGGTGGGCGTGGTCTTCGGCAACCCGGAGGTAACCCCGGGCGGCCGCGCCCTGAAGTTCTACAGCTCGGTGCGCATAGACCTGAGGCGCGTGGACTCCATCAAGCAGGGCTCCGAGGTCACGGGCAGCCGCGTCCGCGCCCGGGTGGTGAAGAACAAGGTGGCACCCCCCTTCCGCACTGCGGAGTTTGACATCATGTTCAACCGCGGCATCAGCAAGGAGGGCGACATCCTGGACCTGGGAGTGGCCCAGGACCTTATCAAGAAGACAGGCTCCTTCTTCTCTTACGGCGAGATCCGCCTGGGCCAGGGCCGGGAGTCCGCCAAGGATTTCCTCAGACAGCATAAGGAGCTGGCCCAGGAGATCGAAAAGAAGATCCGGGAGAAGGGCCTGCCCAGCCAGAGCCTGGTCCCCTCCCCCGATGGACAGACAGCAGAGGCC
>DAOUBE010000132.1:0-10856 GCA_034432835.1 Dehalococcoidia bacterium
CCCTGGACTACAACACCCCAGCCCAGTATCTTACTAAGCACCACCCAGAACTGGTCCCTAAAATAGCCCGACTGTCTCATATGTACTGAACCAGTACACCCCGTTGACGAGGGCTAAAAGTCACTATATATTTGGTGGCACCTCGTCCGCCCGGACAAGGAGGGGGCCCGCACCCACATGAAGCTGGACTACGTGGTTCGAAGGCTGGGCATATTCGCCCTGGTGGTAGTGGTGGCGGTCACGGTGAACTTCCTCATCCCCAGGCTAGTCCCTGGTGACCCGGTCCAGGAGAAGCTGATGGAGGTGGCGGCCCAGGGTGGTGTGGTGTCGGGGGACTTCCGGGCTATGGTGGCGGCCTACCAGGAGAAGTTTGGCTTGGACCAGCCCTTGTGGAAGCAGTATGTGCGCTACTGGGGGACCCTCCTAAGGGGCGACCTGGGCTACTCCATAAGCTTCTTCCCTTCCCGCGTAGGGGACATGATAATCCGGGCGCTGCCCTGGACCATCGGCCTGTTGACGGTAACCAGCCTGCTGTCCGTGGCGCTGGGTTCGGTCCTGGGGGCGATGCTGGCCTGGCCCAGGACACCCCGTCTGGTGACCAACCTGTTCATCCCCGTGGCCATGGTCTTCTCCGCCATTCCTTACTACCTTCTGGGCCTGCTGCTCCTCTTCCTTCTCGCCATCACCTTCAAGCTCCTTCCCTCTGGTGGGGCCCATGCCGTGGGCATGACCCTTGGTCTTAACCTGCCATCCATTGGCAGCGTGCTGCGCCACGCCATCCTCCCCGCCCTGTCTATTGTGCTGTCGGGGGTGGGTTTCTGGGGGCTGGGGATGCGGGGGACCATGATATCGGTCCTGGGGGAGGACTTCATAACCCTGGCGGAGGCCAAGGGCCTCAGGGGCCGGCGAATTTTCTTCTGGTACGGCATGAGGAACGCCCTGATGCCGCAGGCCACCGCTCTGGCCATTACCATGGGGCACGTGGTGTCCGGGGCCATACTGGTGGAGGTCATCTTCCGCTACCCTGGCATTGGGTACCTGCTCTTTGGGGCTATACGGGGCAAAGACTACTTCATGATCCAGGGTATCCTCTTACTGGTGATCCTCTCCCTGGCCGTGGCCCTACTGGTGGTGGACATGCTTTATCCCCTCATAGACCCTCGGGTAAGGTACGAAAAAGCGTGACATGGCGGCTGTACAGGATACCGTGGCGGTAGTTGCGGACAGGCTGCGCACCAGCCTGACCTTGACCAGGGTCAATCGCTCTTTGCTGGCTGGCCTAGGCATCATCCTGGCCGTGGTGCTGTTCGCTTACATAGGGCCCCTCTTTGTGGACACAGACCAAGCCAAGGTGGGGAGGTCTATTCCCAACCTGCGCCCCTCTAGAGAGCACCTGCTAGGCACCGAGGGCCAGGGGCGGGACATGCTGGCCGCCCTCATGGTGGGCACTCCCCAGACCCTTAAGATTGGCCTCATAGCTGGGGCGGTGGGCCTGGGGGTGGGTATCCTGCTAGGGTTGCTCTCGGGCTACTTCAGGGGCTACCAGGATGCCTTTATCCGCACCACCGCCGATATCCTCCTCACCATCCCCGGCCTGGCCATCCTCATCCTCATCGCTTCCATGGTCAGGGTGATAAACGTGGAGACCATGGCCCTGGTGGTGGCCTCCCTGGCCTGGATGTGGCCCACACGCACCATACGCTCCCAGGTGCTGACCCTACGGGAGCGGCCCTACGTCCAGGTGGCACGGCTCTCGGGCATGAGCGAGCTGGAGATCGTTCTCAAGGAGGTGCTGCCCAACCTGCTACCCTACATCGCCGCCAGCTTCGTGGGGGCCATCTCCGCCGCCATCCTGGCCTCCATCGGCCTGGAGGTCCTGGGGCTGGGGCCGACCCAGATTCCTACCCTAGGGATGCTTATCTATTGGGCCCAGTTCTACGACGCCGTGTTCCGTGGCATGTGGTGGTGGTTCACGCCGCCCATCGTTATCATCGTCTTGGTGTTCGTCGGCCTGTTCCTCATCGCTGCGGGGCTCGACGAGATAGCTAACCCACGGCTCAGGAAGGCCGGATAGTCGAGATCCCTCAGGACCCGTCGCCCCTGGCCGCCCTTCTTATTGCCCTGGCCTCGCCATCCATGTAGCATTATGCCTGCTTTCTCCAAGGGTTGCTGCTCTGGCTGTTCCCTTGACCAACCACCAAAAACAGGAGGGCCCATGAAGATAGAGGGCATTGAGACTGTCCTGGTGCACAACTGGCTTCTCGTCCGCGTGGTTACCGATACTGGCCTAACAGGGGTGGGGGAGAGCACCTACTGGGCGCACCCCACCGCTTCCCAGGAGGTGGTCAACAGCTTCAAGGAGTACCTGCTGGGCCAGGACCCTCTGAGGATAGAGCACCACTGGCACACCCTGTACCGGGGCTCCTGTTTCCGGGGCGGTGCCCTCATGGGGGCCCTGAGTGCCATAGATGTGGCCCTTTGGGACATTATGGGCAAGCACCTGGAGGTACCAGTCTACCAGCTCCTGGGAGGCAAGCTCAGGGACAGGGTGCGGGTGATCCTCCTCATCGGCGGGGACACGGTGGATGACCTGGTGGCCCAGGCCACCAAGGCGGTGCGCGATGGTTTCACCGCCCTGAAGTTCACCCCCATGCCCAGAGACTTTGCTACCCTGCACCAGGCCCAGTTGCGGAGGGAGATCGTGACCAGGGTGGCCGCTGTGCGGGAGGCTGTGGGACCTGACATCGACCTGGGTATCGAGATCCACCGCAGGTTGAACGTGGGGGAGTCGGTGGCTGTGGCGCGGGAGCTGGAGCCTTTCCGCGTCCTGTTCTACGAGGACCCGGTGCCGCCGGAGAGCATCGAGGCCACCAATGACGTAGCCCGGAAGGTGAGCCTTCCCCTGGCTACGGGAGAGCGCTACTGCCACCTTCAAGAGTTCCGGGACCTGCTGGCGGGCGGCGGCGCCCAGTTGGTGAAGCCGGACATAGGCTACGCGGGAGGCTTCACGGGTTGCAAGAAGATCTCTGCCCTGGCCGAGGCCTACGAGGCCGGTTTCGCCTTCCACCACTTTCTCAGTCCTGTCACCACGGCGGCCTGCGTGCAGCTAGACGCCTGTATTCCCAACTTTACCGTGCAGGAGTACGCTCCCGACGAGGCCCGGCCACCCAAGAGCCAGGTGGTGAAGGAGCCGCTGAAGGTCCAGGACGGCTACCTGATAGTCCCCGATAGGCCTGGCATCGGGGTGGAGCTGAACGAGGACGCCGTTCTGGCCCAGTACCCCTTCAAGCCCCGTCAGGTGTGGGCCCCCTTGAGGGAGGACAGGTCGCCGGCCCACGGGTAGCGGCAGGGCACCCCCGGCAGGGTGTCCTGAGGGTTCCCTGCGTGGCTGGATTCGACGCCAGGGTAACGGAAGCCCGCCTCTCAGCCTGCGTCTCACAAAGGACCCGGACAGGAAAGCAATGGAAAGTGCTCAGAAAATGTTTAGTATTATGCTTGGAAATTTTTTAATACTATGGTTAGTCTTACTGCGTGAATGATGGTGGGATGGCCCGAACTCTAACTGATAAGAGGGTTTCGGGTTTCCTGCTGTCCAGGGATGTCCAGGGCTGGCCCCAGGTTACGGGCTACCCTGACCTGAATCGGCAGCGCCGCGAAGTACCGTCCTACGCTCCGGGCCGCCGTCAGATACCCCAGGAAGGCGGACTCCTGTTATTGGACTGCGGCTTGTCTCTTTCTCCCGTTCTTCTTTGGCAGCCCAAGCGCCAGCCTTTGGCCGCCGATAGTCATCCATAGGGTGTTTTCAGCCAACGTGCCTGAGGCACGCACTTAAAAGCGCCGGAGGTACCGCCCTGGCCAGGAGTCGCCAGGCCAACCTCCACAGCCTCGGGCAGAGTGGGAAGGAGGATATTGTAATGACTCCCGTTAAGACCACCATCGCGGAGAGGGTCCAGGGGACAGTCCCCCAGACGCAGTTCAGCGCCTCCCCAGAGCCGGTGATCAAGCCCTACGGCTCTACTCTCATAAAGGTCTTTGGTGTTGGCGGTGGGGGCTGTAATGCCGTGGAGCGCATGTTCCGCCAGCAGGTGAAGGGCGTGGAGTACTACGCCATCAACACGGACATCCAGCACCTGGCTCGCTGCCAGGTCGCTAACCGTATCCCCATAGGGCAGAAGTCCACCCGAGGCTTGGGCGTGGGTGGGGAGCCCGAGAAGGGCCGCATGGCTGCTGAGGAGAGCAAGGCGGAGCTAGCCCGCCTGGTGGATGGCGCCGACATGGTCTTTGTCGCCGCGGGCATGGGCGGCGGCACCGGCACCGGCGCCGCCCCCGTCCTGGCCCAGGTGGCCCGCGACCTGGGTGTGCTCACCGTGGCCGTGGTAACCCAGCCCTTCTCCTTCGAGGGATTCAAGAGGCGCAAGAATGCCCAGGAGGGTATCGAAAACCTCCGGAAGGCGGCGGACACCGTCATCACCATCTCCAATGACCGCCTCCTACAGTTGGACGCCAATCGTCGCGAGCCCTACACCTGGGAGGAGGCCATGAAACTGGCCGACTCTGTGCTCTCCCAGGGTGTCCAGGCCATCGCCGAGGTGGTGACGGTCCCCGGTGAGATCAACGTGGACTTCGCCGATGTCAAGGCCATCATGACGGGCGCCGGCCCCACGTGGATGGCCGTCGGTCGCGGCAAGGGGGAGTTCAGGGCCACAGACGCGGTACGGGAGGCCACCAGGAGCCCCTTGCTGGACATCGCCATCGACGGTGCCAAGCGCATCCTGCTGGTTATATCCGGCGGTTCCGACCTGACAATTAAGGAGGTGGAGGAGGCGGCCAGCGCCGTCTATGAGATGGCCGACCCGGACGCCAACATCATCTTCGGCACCGTCAGGGATGACACCCTGGGCGACGAGGTAAAGATCACCCTGATAGCCGCCTCCTTCCCCATGGCGCGGGAGAGTCTGGTGACCGGTAACCAGCTCAACCTGAAGCAGCCAGCGGCTCCCGCCACGGACAACCCCGCCGAACCTAAGCTGGACGTTTACAGGGTCAGCGCCTTCAAGCAGATGGAAGCCTCGACGGGGAGGCGCCAGCGCTCGGGGTTCTTCAACTCCCTGCGCCGAAGGCTTCCCGTGGCCTCCCGTGGGCCCCAGTAGGCCCGGGCTGCGTGGCCTCCCTGTGCGGGCCTTGAGGGGCACCTGCCCCGGCTCAGGCAAATAAGAGATGGTGTGAAGTCATGACTTCAGCAGCCAGCTTTTTGAAACAGCAGGTCTCCGAAGATGCAGTGGTGCGCGCCTACGGCCGAGGCAGGCACGTGGAGCTGGAGCTAGACCCAGACCTGCCTCTTCCCATGATGGAGCAGGCGCTGCGGGACTACCTGGCCCGCAGCCACAAGGCGTTAAAGGACGGTAAGATCGCCCTCAACCTGGGCCCCAGGGTGCTCAATCTCCAGGAGGTCAACCGCCTCCGGAAGATAGTGGAGGAGGACTTTAAGCTGACCGTGGCGGGCCTCTGGTGCGGCAACGATACCTTGGCGGCCTTGATGTCGGACAGACCGCCGGTGTTCATGCCGGAGCCCCGCCGCGGCAAGGCGGCGGAGAAACATGGCTGGCAGGAGACTCTTCTGGTGAGGGGCACCTGCCGCTCAGGGACCACCATCTACAACAACGGCAACGTGGTGGTCCTGGGAGACGTCAATCCAGGGGCAGAGGTGGCCGCGGGTAAGGACATTATCATCTTCGGCAAGCTCAGGGGTGTCGCCCACGCCGGAGTCAAAGGCGCCGACGACGCAGTCATCGTGGCCCTCTCCATCGCTGCCTCGCAGCTCAGAATAGGCCGCTACATCGGGGCGGGCGCCAGCGGCACGGCCCACAGGCGAGGGCCATCGACCCCGGAGATGGCCGTGGTAGAGGACGGTCACATAGTGGTCCAGCCGTACACAGCTATGTTTAAGTAGAGACCCAGGAGGAATAGATATGACAGCTAAGGTGTATGTCATCACTTCCGGCAAGGGTGGCGTGGGCAAGACCACCACCACCGCTCACCTTGGTGCCGCGCTAGCCCTGCGAGGCCACCGGGTGCTGCTCATCGACACCGACATTGGCCTTAGGAACCTGGACCTGGTGATGGGCCTGGAGAATAGAGTGGTATATGACCTGGTCAACGTCATAGAAGGCGTGTGCGAGCCCCATCAGGCCATGATTCGGGACAGGATGATCAAGGAGCTGTACCTGATACCGGCGGCCCAGACCCGTGACAAGAACGCCGTCACTGGCCAGCAGATCAAGTCCCTGTGCGAGCGGCTGAAGTCCGACTTCGACTTCATACTCATTGACTCGCCCGCCGGCATCGAGCAGGGCTTCCAGAACGCCCTGGCCCCAGCGGACAAGGCCATCGTGGTCACCACGCCCGAGGTGTCGGCCATCCGGGATGCCGACAGGGTCATCGGCCTCATCGAGGCTGCTGCTCTGCCTGCGCCGCAGCTTATCTTGAACCGCTTCAGGCCGAGCATGGTACGCCGCGGCGACATGATGTCCATCGAGGACATCCTCTCCCTTCTCTCTGTGGAGCTGCTGGGCGTCGTGCCCGAGGATGAACATATTATCGTCTCTACCAACCGTGGAGTGCCTGCGGTCCACAACCCCAAGTCCGTATCTGGGGAGGCCTACCGCAGGATGGCAGTGAGGCTGGAGGGCCTGCAAGTCCCCTTCGTCGAGTTGGAGGTACGCGATGGGCTATTCTCGAGGTTCAAGAAGCTTGTCGGTTTCAAGGCAAGAGCCGGCGCCAACGCTTAGCGGCTTTCGCAGGCTTCTCAACAGACTTTTCGGCAGGGAGGAAGGTAGCGGCGACGAGGCCCGCCAACGGCTCCAGCTCGTCCTCATCCAGGACAGGTCCTCCCTCTCCGCCGCCAGCCTGGACGCCATCAAGGACGAGATCATCCGGGTGGTGTCCAAGTACTTGGTAGTCGATAGGGACTCTATTTGGGTGGAGGTGAAGCGCTCCAGCGACGCCGTTATGCTGGTCTCCAACATGCGTATTACTCAGGTCAGGTAGATAGCGGCGGAGGCTGGCACTTAGCGGCGTGCCTCCTCCGCCGGAGATATCCCGCTCCCCTGCCGCGAGTCTCACGCCAACCCTGCCACAACGGGTCTGGCGTGAGACTGTTTTTGGGGCAAAGCCCCTGGCCTGTACCTACGGCCCTTTTGCGCACAGAGGCCCGGCCAGCAGCCTATCGGGCCCACGCCGTTGACACCCCCGGTACCGCCCTGTAGCATCGATGCGGCCCTAGGCGGAAGACATTACCCGCAGGCCACGGCAAGGAGGTCGCGTTGAAGATAACCGATGTCAAGCTCACCATGACTGAACGACAGACCATGCCCTGGCGTGGCACGGGCCTGGGCAACATCGACACCCGTGGCCGCGCCGAGCTGGGCATACTGACCATAGCCACCGACGAAGGAGTGGAGGGGCACTCCATGGTGGGGGGTTACCAGATAGGTGCTGCCCAGGCCGTGAAGCCCCTGACGGTCCAAGTAAAGCCCTTCCTAGTGGGGCGCAATCCCCTGGATGTGGGTGGCATATGGAGCGATTTGGTGAAGCGGGTGCGCTCCTGGCACCTGGACTACGCCGTCATAGGGGCCGTGGACGTGGCCCTGTGGGACATCGCCGGGAAGGTGGCTGGACTGCCTGTACACCGGCTGCTGGGTACTTGCCGAGACAAGGTCCCGGCCTACGCCAGCTCCGGCAACCTGCCCAGGCCAGAAGACTACGCCGAAGAAGCCCTGAGCTTTAAGGAGAAGGGTTTCCCGGCCTACAAGATCCATCCCCCGGGGTGCCGAGGGAGGATGTGGAGATATGCCGAGCGGTGCGCCAGGCCGTGGGCGAAGGCATGGTGTTGATGCTGGACCCAGCGGCCAGGTACAGCTACGTGGACGCCCTGCGCGTGGGCCGGGCCATCGAGGACCTGGGCTACCACTGGTACGAAGAGCCCATGCTGGAGACGGACCTGTACGGTTACGCCAAGCTGGCCCATGACCTGGATATACCCATCGTGGCCCCCGAGACCTCTCCGGGGGGCTTCGCCACCGTGGGCCAATGGGTCCTTCAGAGGGCGGCGGACATCCTGCGCAGCGACGTGGCCCGCCGGGGCGGTATCACAGGTATGATGAAGATAGCCCACCTGGCCGAGGCCTTCGAGATGAACTGCGAGGTCCACACGGGCGGCAACTCCCTGAACAACGTGGCTAACCTCCACGTCATCATGGCCATGCCCAACACTGAGTTCTTTGAGCTGATCCTGCCTCCCCAGCGGCACCAGTGGGGCCTGGTGGAGGATATAACGGTGGACAGCCAGGGCTACGTCCACGCGCCCACCAGGCCGGGGCTGGGCTTCGATCTGGACTGGGAGGTCATAAGAAAGCACACGGTGGCCGAGGTCTCCTGACCGGCCTGCCATGGGAGTCGGCCACCCAGTGAGCTAGCTGGAGAGCGGGACTGCCTGCCTCGCGCCGGGTGCGGGCAGTCCTGGCTTGTATGACACTGGAGGATGGGAACGGATGAGGGCTAGGGAGCTGGACTGGACCGATAGCACCCTGGTGCCCGAGGCATCCACGCGGCGGGGGTTGGTGGCGCTGCTCTTCCACGGTATCTTTGGCCACGCCTGGGACGCCCTGACCACGGGGCCCTTCTTGACGGGCTTCGCCCTTGGCCTGGGTGCCAACAACCTGACCATAGGCCTCCTGGCGGCCATCACCCCTCTGGCCCAGGTCTTTCAGATTCCTGCGGTGTACCTGGTGGAACGCTGGCGCCGGCGCAAGCTGATGGCTATACTCTTTGGGTCTGGTACCAGGGCAGCCTGGACCTTCATCGCCCTGATACCCCTGTTCGCCACAGGGCAGGTTGGGTTGGGGCTTTTGCTGGCCGGAATGGCTGCGGCGGCCTCCTTGGGCGCCTTCATTGGGGTTGCGTGGAATAGCTGGATCAGGGACTTTGTGCCTCAGCCCATCATGGGCCGTTACTTCGCCTCCCGGCTACGCTTCTCCGTGGCCGTAGCCATGGCGGTGGGACTGGCCGGCGGCTACTTTGTCAGCCACTGGCGCCGCACGTTTCCCGAGTACCAGATGCTGGCCTACACCTTCATCTTCGGGGCTGGGGTGGTCTTCGCCGCTTTGAGCTTGTGGTTCCTCTCGCGGGTGCCTGAGCCCACCTACGAGCCCCCCAAGCAAAGGGTGGCCTTCCTCACCTTCCTCACCCAACCCCTTCGGGACACCGGCTTTCGCGCCCTGCTCATCTTCCTCTTTCTGTGGAGCTTCAGCATCAACCTGGCCGTCCCCTTCTTTACCGTGTACATGCTGCAGAGGCTGGGGCTAAGCCTGGCCACCGTGGTGGTGTTCACCACCCTTAGCCAGATCAGCTTCGCCCTGTTTGTCAACGCATGGGGAAAGCTGGCCGACCGCTACGGCAACCGGGCCGTG
Source organism: Dehalococcoidia bacterium (assembly GCA_034432835.1). Classification (GTDB taxonomy): domain Bacteria; phylum Chloroflexota; class Dehalococcoidia; order Lucifugimonadales; family DAOUBE01; genus DAOUBE01. Next base: position 9,468 of record DAOUBE010000132.1, read on the forward strand.
CTGTACGTGTGCGGTCTCTCCTTGCTGTTCACCATCATTGCCTTCCCCTTCACCAACTTACCTGACCGATATGTCCTCACCATCCCTCTTTTGGTAGCCATCCACGTAGTGGGAGGCCTGGCGACTGCTGGAGTGAACCTGACCAGCAGCAACCTGGCGTTGAAGGCTTCGCCCTACGGTGCCGCCTCGTCCTACATGACCGCCACAGGGTTGGTGGGTGCAGTGGCGGGGTCAACGGCCCCGCTGATAGCTGGTGCCCTGGCGGACTTCTTTGCAGCGCACAACTTTATCGTACGGGTAAGTTGGACCGGCCCCGCCCGGGAGGTGGCGGCCAACGTGGTGGACCTGCGCGGGCTGGACTTCGTGTTCCTGCTGGCCTTCCTCCTGGGGATGCTGGCGCTGCACCGACTTCCCTTCGTGAAGGAGGAAGGTGACATAACGGAGCACCTGGACGTGGAGCATGTGGCTGGCACCCTGACGGCGGAGCTCAAGAGCGTGGCCAGCATAGCGGGGCTGCGCCGCATGGTGTTCTGGCCCGTGACCCTGGCCGGCCTGGCCAAGCAAGTGCTCTCCCAGGAAGGGGACAGGACAAGCAGGTAGCGGGCTACCTTTCTTCTCTGTCAGCCCCTGGCCACCAAGAGCTGGAGGACCCTGGGCAGAGCCAGGCGGGCCCTCTCTCGAAGTTGCTGCGGCGTCAGGCTGCCTATGGGGTGGGGCACCACCACGTAGGGGTACTCCGGCGCGCCCAGGAGGCGCTTCATGGCCTCGGCACTGGTGATGAAAGGCTCTGTGCAGATGACCGCCGTGGGGATACCCCTCTTCTCCAGGGTCAGGCCGTCGTGCACACTGCACGATGAGCAGGACCCTCAGTCACCCGTGGCGGTTATAGCCAGGTCACACTCCCTTGCCAGGCTGTCGATGATCTCGGCGGGCGCGGGACGGGAGGCGTTGCCCTTGTTGAGGCGCACCACGCTGGAGAAGTGGTAGCGCTCGGCCAGGAGGTCCAGCACCGCCTCCAGAAGCTCCACAGAGTTGCGCTTGCCGTTGGCCAGCAGGCCCAGCCTCTTGCCCTCTATGGCTATCGGCCTGGGGGCTACCAGGGCCTTCACGGGGGCCACCTCCGCCGTGGGGTCCAGCACTTTGAGCATCTGGCCCGTTGCCACCATAGCCACCTCCTGACTTAGAATGGCTGGCGCCGCTGAGACCCCCGGCCCTCCGTTGGGAGGCTTGGGGTCTGGGGCGGCTAGGGTTGTAGCTGGACCTGGCGGGTGACGGAGCGGGAACCGGTGCCGCCGCCCCACAGGGGAATTATAGCCGAGAATCCTCCCGCGGCGCCACCTCCCACTATGACCGTCACCGACTGAGCGCTATGGCACACGCCCAGCAGGC
>DAOUBE010000133.1:0-6359 GCA_034432835.1 Dehalococcoidia bacterium
CGGAGGGGCTGATGGGGCGGGAGGCGTTACTGATGTCGGTCTCGCCGCTGGTGAAGCGCTTGAAGCCGCCGCCGGTGCCGGAGACGGCTACGTTGACCTGGACGTTGGGATGGGCCTTGCGGAACTCCTCGGCCACAGCCTCGGTGATGGGGAAGACGGTGCTGGAGCCGTCCACCTCTATAATGCCGCTGAGGGGCCGGGTGGTGGGGGTGGGAGTGGGAGTGGGCCGAGGTGTGGTGTCTTGGGTACGGGTAGGGGTGGGCGTTGCCGCGGGGCCGCAGGCGGCCAGCACGGCGGACAGGGCCAGCACCAGTGCCATCCCTGCAAAGATATAGAGTCCAGACCTCGCAGTAAGGTTACGGACGCTCATGAACTTCGGTCTCTCCTTCTTCTCTCTCAAAGTATCAAGAAGCCTTTAACGCCCCTTGAAAGGGGTGTTAACGGGACTTTAACGGCACGTTAAAGGTCCCAGTACAGGAACGGATAGTAGGTCCTAGCCAGGGCATCGCCGCAGTGAGGGCAGCGCCAGTAGCCACGGACGGGCATGGCGTATAGGTAACCCCGCACCATACCTGGCTCCATGGGCTCCTCGGCCACGAACTCCAGGGTTGCCCCACAGAAACCGCACCTTTCGGGCATGCCCAGCCCTATAAGGGCCTCTCTTAGCAGCTTGTAGCCCGTTGACAGCAGCCTCCGCCAGAGAGGCCGCCTTTGAGGCACAAGGGCCTCTCTTTCCCGGGTTGCAGCGGTCACCTCTCACCCCCCTACACCACTGGCAACCAGGTCCGCCAGGCCCCCGGGGCTAGGCTCCGCTGTCGAGTGCTGCAGCTCGGCGTCTTGGTGGTATGTGTTCAGGCTGGCCAGGACAGCCCTGGCCGTGGCGCTGTTGGTGGCCACTGGGACGTTGTGCACGTCGCATACCCGGAGGAGCGCCGAGATATCGGGCTCGTGGGGCTGGGCCGTGAGGGGGTCCCGCAGGAAGATGACGGCGTCCAGCTTACCCTCGGCCACCATGGCGCCCACCTGCTGGTCGCCGCCCCTGGGGCCGCTCTTGAGGAGCCGAATAGGCAGCCGCAGCCTCTGGATGCAGAGGGAGCCTGTGCCGTGGGTGGCTACCAGGCTGCACCGGCCCAGGATGGGGAGGAAGGCTCGCAGGGTCTCCATGAGCTCCTCCTTCTTGCCGTCGTGGGCTACCAGGGCCAGGCGGGCCACCGGCCGCTGTGGGGTTGGGTTCCGGCGGTCCATGCTCTCCACTCTCTCACCTCCTTTCACCTCTACCCTACTGCAGCCGGTTGAACGGCCCTTTAACTGTCTGTTAAGGCTGGTTTAGAGGATGGTGAAAGGATGGGGTAGGAACGGGACACCGTTGCCTGCGGCGGCCCTGCCGCTCACCCTACCGGCCTGGCCTGGGGCGCCAAGTGGCGCTGGAACCAGTCCCGGGCCAGGCGGGCCACTTGCTCCAGGGTGCCGGGCTCTTCGAAGAGGTGTCCCGCGCCTGGAACGATGGCCAGCTCCTTCTCCGCCCGCAGCAGGGCCAGGGCCTCCCGGTTGAGCTGGAGTACGTCGGTGTCGTGGCCGCCGACGATGAGGAGGGTGGGGGCAGAGACCCTGGGGAGGGCGGTGGCGGCCAGGTCGGGCCGGCCGCCCCTGGAGACGATGGCGTGGACGGCGTGGGGGCGCTGGGCGGCGGCCTGGAGGGCGGCCGCGGCACCGGTGCTGGCCCCGAAGTACCCGATCCTCAGGTGATGGGTGGGTGGCTGCTCCAGGAGCCAGTCGGTGGCTCCCACCAACCGCTCCGCTAGCAGGGCGATGTCGAAGCGGTACTGACGGGTGTACCTGTCCACCTCCTCCTCGGCCTGGCTGAGCAGGTCTATGAGCAGAGTTGCCAGGCCACCTTCCTGGAGGACCCGGGCCACGAACCGGTTGCGGGGGCTGAAGCGGCTGCTCCCGCTGCCGTGGGCGAAGAGGACGATGCCTTCAGCGCCCTGGGGAATGGCCAGGTCCCCTGGCAGGGTTACGGCCCCTACCTGGATGCTGACTGGGATTTGCTGGGCCTGCTGTTCGGTGCTCTTTTTCACTGGTGTCTCCTTTCCTGGTGCGGTCGGCTCTGGGCTGCCGCCGCCCATGAGGGTGGGGTCATAGGCTCAGGGTGGGAGGTGTTCGCCTATCCTTTCCCCTACGGGTATGATGTACAGGGGCTCCTGGAGGTCCGGCAGGCCCAGGGCCTCGCGGACCTGGCCCTCATGGAAGGCGCCGATGGGTACCGCGGCCAGGCCCAGGGCGGTTGCCTGGAGGAGGGTGTTCTGGGCGGCGTGGCCGGCCTCCAGCAGGATGTAGCGCTGGCCCCTCCGGCCGTACCTACTGGTGGTCACCTGGGGTGTGCAGGCAAGGACCAGAAGGGCGGGTGCCTGGCCGGCCCATGTCTGGCCCAAGGCGGCCCGGGCCAGGGAGGCGCGGCGGTCGCCGTGGGTGACGGGGGCCACGGCGTGCTCCGAGGGTTCGTACCGGTACACCCCGGGGGTCAGCCCCACCACGTCGCCAGCCACCAGGTAGAGGGCCAGGGGAAAAGGGCGCCGGCGGAGGGGGTGGTCCGCCCTCCCCACGTGGCCGTCTGTCCCTGGGCGGCCCACAGTAGTTGGGATGCGTGCTCCAGGGCCAGGGGGCTATGGGAGAACTGGCGGAAGGAGCGCCGCCCTAGGAGGGCTTCTTCCAGGGAGACGGGCCCTGTGAGCCGCGGCCCCGGCAGAGGGACGGGCGTAGGGACGGCGCCCGCGGGTGAGCGGCGAGAGGGGGTGTGCTCAGGAGGAAGGTACCCGCCCATTTTGCACCATTATGGGCCCCTGGAGTGCAACCGGTGTGAACAGTGGCCCCCAGGGCTATGAAGGCACCGTGAAGGCTGGGCAAGGCGCACCAGGGCTCGCCCTGCACCCACTCTTCACCTTCCCTGTCCCATACCCTCACTGACCACCTCAGCTAAGTGTGGGTCAAGGGCCTGCCCTTCGCTTCGATCAGGGCTATGGCTTACTAGGGCAAGCTGTGGACCCTTGTCCCACTCGTGTGCTTTGCCTCCCTGTGAGGAGCACAGTGGCCAAACTGTGGGTGCAGGGCTACCCCTACTGTAGGGCGGGCCCTACCAGGGTGCACCCTGGACCCGCTTTCGGACAGCAAGATGGGTTGTGTTCGATCACCCGCCCTCGGGGCGTTCACTACAGCAGGGTGACGGGATCGATGTCCCACAGCCAGCCCTGGGGGACACGGAGACCCTCCAGAAAGGCTCGTGGGTCCGGGCCCCGCAAGACCAGGTGCCAGCGGTAGGTGCCCCGAAGCCTGGGAGGAAAGGCAGGGGCCGGCCCCACCACCTCCACATCGGCCAGGCCTGTAGCATAGGCCCGCTGGCGAAGGGCCCGGGCCATCTCTTCGGCTTCTCGCTGGCATAGGGCAGCGTTGCGGTGGGAGTAGAGGAGGCGGGCCAGGCGGCTGAAGGGCGGATGGCGCAGCCGGCGGCGGTACTCCAGCTCCTGCTTATAAAAAAGGGCGTAATCCTGGGCGGCCGCAGCTACCAGGGCGTAGTGGTCAGGGTTGTAGGTCTGTATGATCACCCGGCCCGGCGCGCTGCCCCGGCCGGCCCTGCCCGCCACCTGGTATAGGAGCTGGAAGATGCGTTCGCCGGCACGGATGTCGGGGAGGTTCAGGCCCACGTCGGCCAGGACGACGCCCACCAGGCTAACGGAAGGCACGTGAAGGCCCTTGGCCACCATCTGGGTGCCCACGAGGATGCGGGCCTCGCCTCTGGCGAACCGTTCCATGAGGACGGCGTGGCCTCCTGAGCCGTCGCCGCCCCGGGCAGCCCGGACGGCGTCCCGGTCCCAGCGGAGGACGGGTTCGCCGGGGAAGAGGCGTGATAGCTCCTGGACCACCCGCTGGGTGCCCAGCCCCAGGTAGCGTATGCGAGGGCTTCGGCATTGGGGGCAAGAGGTAACGGGGCGCCGCCGACGGTTGCACTGGTGGCAGAGGAGATGGCCGTCGGAGTGGTAGGTGAGGGGGGTGTCGCAGCCGCTACAGCGCAGGGTGTGGCCGCAGTCGCGGCACTGGACCACCGATGCCGAGCCCCGGCGGTTGAGGAAGAGGATGGCCTGCTCGTTCCGGGCCAGGCAGGTGCCTAGGGCCCGGGAGAGGGCGCGGCTGAAGATGCTGCGGTTGCCCTCTTTGAGCTCGCGGCGCATGTCCACCATCTCCACCTTGGGGAGGGGGGCCTCCGGCGTGGGGACCACGCGATGGGGCATCTCCAGGAGTTGGTGGAGGCCGGTGGTGGCCTGGTAGTAGGTCACCACGTCGGGCGTGGCGCTGCCCAGGACCACCACGGCGCCCGAGAGCTCGGCCAGCTTCAGGGCGGTCTCCCTGGCGTGGTAGCGGGGCGCCGACTCCTGCTGCTTGTAGGTCCACTCGTGCTCTTCATCGACGATAATCAGCCCCAGGTCGGACACGGGGGCGAAGAGGGCGCTGCGCGGCCCCACCACGATGTCATAGGTGCCGTCGTGCACCTCCCACCACTGGTCGAAGAGCTGGCCTTGGGTGAGGGCGCTGTGCATAACGGCCACGCGGCCGGGGAAGCGGGCGGTGAGACGTTGCACCATCTGGGGGGTCAGGGAGATCTCAGGCACCAGAAGGATACCCCGCCTGCCCTGGGCCAGACAGTGGGCCAGAGCGCGGATATACACCTCGGTCTTGCCGCTAGCGGTGACGCCGTGGAGCAGGAAGCTGCGGGGGCCCGGCGACCGGCCTTCCAGGGCGGCGACTATCTGAGATAGGGCGCGTTCTTGCTCAGGAGTCAGGGTGACGGAGGTGGGCTCTCCGGGCTCCAGAGCAGGCATGGGAGGCTGTCGCAGCGCTCTTACCCACTCCCGGTACACCAGGCCGGCAGCCCACACGCCCTGGACGGTGGCGAGGCCGTGCCGCTGGCGGGCCTCTTCCAGGGCCATCTGTCCCCCCGCTGCCAGCAGGTCCTTGACCAGGTCGGCCTGCCGCTGTGCCCGTGATGGCAGGCCCTGGAGCCTCTCCAGAAGCTCGGGCTCGGGCAAGGCCAGGCGGAGGAAGCACTGGTAGTGCATGGAGACGCGAGGGTGGGGCAACTCCCACGAGCGCTGGAGAAGGCCTCTTCTCAGGAGGGAGGCCACCACCCGCTCGCCCCCGGGCCCTAGGGACTTGATTAGCCTGGCCTCGGGCACCCGCCGCACGCGGCCCATGACTGACAGGGCCTGCTCCAGTTCGGGGGGCGGGACGCCCTCTGGCAGGGTAGGGGAGAACTGGAGGAAGGAGCGGACGCGGGTGCGGAATCCCGGGGGCAGCATAAGTGCGGCGGCTTCAAAGAGGGAGGACATGTAGTAGTGGCTGAGCCACCGTGCCAGGGCCAGGCCAGTGGCCGAGATGAGGGGGGCAGGCTGGATGGCCGAGGCCACGTCGCGCACCGGCTCCACCTGGGGCTGGGCTGTAAGCTGGAACACTATCCCTTGGACCAGGCGCTGGCCTAGGGGGACCCAGACCATCTGGCCGGGCACCAGGTCCATGCTAGCCGGGACAGAATAGCTGAGGGTCCGGTCGTAGCCTACCGGGGCATCTACCGCCACCTCGGCGTACTTCACAGGACCCTCAACTCGCTGGGATGTCAGGACCAGAAGACGGGACGGGGAGTAGGGACTATCCCTGCTGCTGTGGCTGCTGCTCCTCGGCCTGTGGAGCAGCCTCAGGTCCGCTCTGAGGCGCTGGCCCGGGTTCGGTGGAAGGGGGCGCGGGCTCCTCTTGCTGGAGGGACTGGGTGATCTCCAGGCCCCGGCGCTGAGTGCTGGACCGTTCCTTGAGGCGGGCGGCCTTGCCCGACAGGCCCCGGAGGTAGAACAGCTTGCCCCGCCGCACGGAGCCCCGGCGGACGACCTCCACTTTCTCTAGCAGGGGCGAGTACAGGGGGAAGGAGCGCTCCACGCCCACACCGTAGGTGACCCGTCGGACGGTGAAGGAGGTGGCGGGGCCGGCCTTTCGGATGGCGATGACGACGCCCTGGAAGGCCTGGACGCGCTCGCGGTCGCCTTCCTTTATCCGCATGCTCACCTTTACGGTGTCGCCAGGAGAGAAGCTTTCGACGTTGGGGTTAGCCTTCAGTGCAACGAACTTATGGGCTTCCATTGCTGCCTTTCATAACGCACTTAGGGTGCTTGCACGCAAAAGTCACCGTTATTGTACCGTTAGTTCGGCCAAAGGGCAAGAATGTGTACTGGTTCAGTACATATGAGACAGTCGGGCTATTTTAGGGACCAGTTCTGGGTGGTGCTTAGTAAGATACTGGGCTGGGGTGTTGTAGTCCAGGG
>DAOUBE010000134.1:0-2643 GCA_034432835.1 Dehalococcoidia bacterium
CCTGGACTACAACACCCCAGCCCAGTATCTTACTAAGCACCACCCAGAACTGGTCCCTAAAATAGCCCGACTGTCTCATATGTACTGAACCAGTACAACCACTAGCTAATTCCGCCGCCCTGGAGTATTCTAGTAGTGAGGTTACCTAAGACGTGGGACCATACCTGAACATAGCCCAGATCATCGTCTCCATATTCCTCGTGGTGGTCATCCTGCTCCAGGTGCGGGAGCTGGGCTCCGGCCTGTTCAGTAGCTCCGAGGCCACCTACCGCACCCGCCGGGGCCTGGAGAAGACCCTGTTCCAGTTCACCATCGCCCTGGTGGGCCTGTTTCTCATCATCTCCATCCTCAGCGTTCGCTTCACCTAGAGCCGCAGGCCAGCTCCGGCGCGCCCTGCCGCCAGGAGGCTGCAGATAGTGAGCACCAGCAAGTCCTCCCCCCGCCCCGAGGACTCCGCGCCCTGGCTGGCAGCCGCCCAGTCGGTTGCCCTGGACTACAACGAGGCGGCGGAGCGTCCCCTCATCACCCTCACCACCGACTTCGGCACAACAGACACCTATGTCGGGGTGATGAAAGGAGTGATGCTGCGCATCAACCCCAACGCCCTGGTGGTGGACCTGACCCACCAGGTGGGCCCCCAGAACGTGGCCCAGGGGGCCTTCCTGCTAGGCACATCCTACCGCTACTTTCCCCGGTGGACCATCCACGTGGCCGTGGTGGACCCGGGGGTGGGGACCTCCCGACGCCCGCTGCTGCTCACGACCCCTCTAGGCGCCTTTGTGGCGCCGGACAACGGCCTACTGAGCTACGTGCTGCGGGACGGCTGGAGAGGGCGGCTGCCAGAGCCCGACCAGCGGTCCCAGGTGGCCCTGCCGGAGGGCTTCCGGGCCTACGTGCTGACCAGGCCCCAGTACTGGCTCCACCCCGTCAGCCAGACCTTCCATGGTAGAGACATCTTCGCGCCGGTGGCGGCCCGCCTCTCCCTGGGAGTCGCGCCAGGGGACATGGGGGAGGAGACCGACCGCGTGGCTTGCCTGCCTCTGGCGTCGCCCCAGTGGCTGGGGGATGTGCTGGAGGGCCAGGTGGTCCACATAGACCGCTTTGGCAATCTGGTGACCAATATCCCGGCGGAGCTGGTGGCCGGCCAGCAGGTGATGGTGGAGGTCAAGGGGCAGGTCATCTCGGGCCTCAGTCCCTCATATGCCCAGGGTGGGGAGATACTGGCCATAGTGGGCAGCCACGGCTACCTGGAGATAGCAGCCAAGAACGCCAGCGCCAGGGAACGACTGGGAGCTGGGATGGGTGAGAGAGTGGGAGTGCAACGGGCCAGCTAGCTTGAAGGATGCAGGCCGGAGGAGCCTTGGTCGATCGGCTTTGCTTCTGCAAACCGCTCCGCCCCGAACCCTCCCACGGGCAGGTCGGTCTTGCCCCGAAGGACCAGGTCGGCCACGGCCTTGCCCATGGCGGGGCTTATCAGAATGCCCTTCTTTTCGGCGCCGGTAGCCAGGAACACCCGCTGGTGGCCTGGCGCCCGACCTATAATGGGCTGGGAGTCGGGGGTCACGGGCCGCAGGCAAGCCGTCTGGAGGGTCAACCTCTGGGCCACCAGGGAGGGGACCATCTCCAGGGCATTATGCATCAGCGTATCCCGTGCCCTGGGTGTCAGGGTGGTGTCGAAGCCCGCCCTCTCCACCGTGGCGGCCACCCATACCTGGCCGTCCCGCTTCTGGACCACGGAGCAGGCCCCGTGGAGGTGGTACTTCAGGGGGGGCGTCAGGCCCTCCAGCCGGATAATCTCGCCCTTCAGGGGCTCCACAGGCAGTGGGGTTCCCAGCCACTGGGCGGCCACGTCGGACCAGGGCCCCAGGGCCACCACCACGGCGCCGCAGGTCAGCTCACCGTCCTGGAGCACCACCCTGGCTCCTGCCCCTTCCTCCCTGACCCCTACGGCGACGCCGTGGCGAATGGTCGCCCCGTGACGCTCGGCGGCCTGGGCCAGGGCTAGGGTGTAGCGGTAGCTGTCCAGCATGCCCACCCTCTCTAGCAACACCGCCCCCACCACGTGGGTGGACAGCCGCGGCTCCAGCTTACGCACCTCGTCCCCCTCCAGCCAGCGGCAGGTGAAGCCCCCGGCCCGGGACCAGCGCTCCATCTCGGCCCGCTGCCTGGCCACATCCTCCGGGGTGAAGCACAGCTCCAGGTGGGGCACCAGCTCCGCCTGAAAGTCCACCCCGGAGTCCTGGCGCAGGGCGGGCCACAGCTCCTGGTGCATACGGAAGGAGGCCATGACCACGGGCTCCATGGGCCCGGGGATGCCCTCCCCGGTCAGGGGGTTCAGCAGCCCCAGGGCGTAGCCCGAGGCCCCGCACCCGATGGCCTCCCGCTCGATGACCGTCACCTTGACGCTCTCGCGGGCCAGATAGTAGGCGGCGGCGCATCCGGCCGCCCCCGCTCCCAAGACGACCACCTCGGATGTTGCTGGCATGGCCTTCTCCTTGAGGGACTGGCCCCAAAATACTCTAGCGATGGGTGTTTGTAAAGCGTGTGTACTGGTTCAGTACATATGAGACAGTCGGGCTATTTTAGGGACCAGTTCTGGGTGGTGCTTAGTAAGATACTGGGCTGGGGTGTTGTAGTCCAGGG
>DAOUBE010000135.1:0-3597 GCA_034432835.1 Dehalococcoidia bacterium
CCCTGGACTACAACACCCCAGCCCAGTATCTTACTAAGCACCACCCAGAACTGGTCCCTAAAATAGCCCGACTGTCTCATATGTACTGAACCAGTACACACAATTGTCAAAGGTCTTCAAGGGAGATAAACTGGTTTTCAGCACCGTATGCCAAAACTATTCCCTTGAAGTCCGGAGGGTAAACCCTTCGGACATCACATGAATTCTTGATGAAAGGCTAGGGCTGAACTTGATTCAAGGGGCAGCGGAAAAGATAAAGGCCAACGTTGAGAGGGTGATTGTCGGCAAGGCCGATGTCATTGAGCTGGCCCTGGTGGCAATCCTCAGCGGCGGCCATATCCTCATCGAGGATGTGCCTGGCATCGGCAAGACTACCCTGGCGCGTTCCTTGGCCCAGTCTCTGGGCTGCAGCTTCAAGCGCATCCAGTTCACCCCGGACCTGACCCCTTCGGACATCCTGGGGGTGAACTACTACAACCAACGGCTGGGGGACTTCCAGTTCCGCCCTGGCCCCATCATGGCCCAGGTGGTGCTGGCCGACGAGATCAACCGGGCTACCCCCAGGACCCAGTCGGCCCTGCTGGAGGCCATGCAGGAGCGCCAGGTGACGGTGGACGGGACCACCATGTCCCTGCCCGCCCCCTTCCTGGTCATGGCCACTCAGAACCCCATCGAGTTGGAGGGCACCTTCCCTCTGCCCGAGGCCCAGCTAGACCGGTTCCTCCTCCGGCTGGAGCTGGGCTATCCAGACGAGCAGCAGGAGGAGGAGATGCTGCTGCGTTTCGAGAGGGAGAACCCCCTGGCGGAGCTCCAGCAGGTGGTCTCCAGCGAGGAGATCCTGGAGCTCCAGCGGGCTGTACAGTCGGTGAGGGTGGAGCCGGTGGTGAGGGGTTATCTGGTGCGGGTGATCCGTGCCACCCGCTCCCACGAGGACATAGTCCTGGGGGCCAGCCCCAGGGCTAGCCTGGGGCTGTACCGGGCCTGTCAGGTTTTGGCCGCCATCCGGGGCCGCGACTACGTTATCCCCGACGACGTGAAGTACCTGGCGCCCTTTGTGCTGTCCCACCGCCTGGTGCTGAAGCCGCAGACGAGATTGAGGGAGAGGACGGGCCGGGAGGTTGTGGGTGAGGTCCTGGCAACGGTGCCGGTGCCCGTGTGAGGGGGCATCTCAATGACCAGTGAGCTGTGGCTTGTCCTGCTGGGGGCGGTCTTTATCATAGGCGCCGTGGCAGGGAACGCGGTCCTGCTGATGATAGCCATAATGCTGCTCCTGGCTCTGGGGTTGGCCCGGCTGTGGAACAAAGTGGTGCTGGCCCGCGTCACCTATACCAGGAAGCTCTCCCACAACCGGGCCTTTGTGGGGGACAAGGTCCAGTACACGGTGAGCCTGACCAACCAGAAACTGCTTCCTCTCATCTGGGTGGACATTCAGGACCGCTTCCCTCGGGCCCTGGACATGGAGGGTGCCACGCTTCTGCCTTCCCACTTGGTGGACATAGACTACCACCACACGGTCACCTCCGTAGCGCCCTACCAGCGGGTGACCTGGCGGTACGAGATTCTCTGTAATCGCCGCGGGCACTACCGCATCGGCCCCGCCAGGGTGGCCAGCGGGGACCCTTTCGGGTTCATGTCCAGGGAAGAGACCCCCCAGCACGTGGAGGAGCTTATTGTCTATCCTCGCATCGTGCCCCTGGAGGCCCTGGGGCTGCCCTCGGCGCGACCCATGGGCGAGGTCAAGGGCTGGCAGCGTATCTTCGAAGACCCCTCCAGGTTCGCCGGGGTGCGGGAGTACCAGCATGGAGACCCCATCAAGCGCATCGACTGGAAGGCCACGGCCCGCCGCCAGGAGCTTCAGTCCAAGGTGTACGAACCCACCGTTTCCTTGAACCTGCTGGTGGTGCTCAATGTGGCAACCACAGAGCACGTCTGGGAGGGGCATAACTCCCAACTGCTGGAGAAGGCGGTGACGGCGGCGGCCTCGGTGGCCCATTATGGGAGCAGCCAGCGCTACGCCCTGGGGCTGCTGACCAACGGGCTGGGCACCTTGGGCGGACTGTGGACCAAGATACTGCCCAGCCGTTCCCCGGCCCAGTTGAGCGCCGTGCTAGAGGCCCTGGCCCGCGTCGGACCCTACTACATCAAGCCCATAGACCAGTTGTTGCTTCAAGAGAAGCGACACCTTCCCCCAGGGCTGACCATCGTGCTGGTCACGGGCATCGCCAGCGAGGAGATGGTGGCGGCCCTGAGGGAGATGGCCCGGGTGGGCCACCGGGTGGCGCTGCTCCACGTGGGCGACGGTCACGTGCCCGGAGATTCCCAGGGGATCACAGTGCACCGGCTGGGCCGGGTGCTGGACAGGTGGTTTGATGCTTACGGGCCGAAGAGCGCATAAAGCCCTGCTGGGCGTTGCCCTGTTCTTTTTGGAAGGGGCCTGGCTTTACCTGCTGACGTCCCTCCTGGCCCGGGCCTTGGGTCTGGGGCAGGCGGAGATACCCTTCGCCGTGGCTTTCCTGGCCGTCAGCGCTGGTTACCTTGTCACCGGGTTCATCGTTGGCCTGGCCCTGCCTCCTCGGGTGATGAGGGTGTTGGGAGTGGCGGTGAGCATAGTCGGCATCCTGGCGCTGGGGGCCCTGCGCACCGGGGACGGCCTGGTGCCGGTGGCCTATATGTCCAGTGGCGATGGCACCGCCGATGTGCTGTTCATGTGGGCCTTCCTCACGGCCATGTGGTGGCGTGGCGGCATGCTGGTGGCCGACTCCCTGGACTTCGACCGGATGGTAGGCACCTTCCGGCTGGGCGTCATCGTGGTGGTGCTGGTGGTGGGCCTTGGGGAGCTGGTGAAGATACGGGTGGCCAGCACGCCCTTCCTGGTGGCCTTCTTCGGGGTGGGCCTTACGTCCCTGGCCCTGGCCCGCTTCTCTCGCTTCAGCACCATAAGTACGGTTCTGGGTAGGGAGTGGATGCTCCCCGTGTTGGGGTCCGTGGGCCTGGTGCTGGGCCTGGGGGTGGCCCTGAGCCTGCTGCTGGCGGGCGGGATAGACGACCTGGCCCGCGGCCTGCTGGAGATGGTGGGGGAGGTAGCCCTATGGGTGCTAACGCCGGTCATTCTGGTCTTCGGGTTCATTGCCCAGGGGCTGACCTACGTGTTCCAGTGGCTGGTGGGGGTGTTCGGCGGCGAAGCTCAGCCGCCTCCGGAGGTGACGACGGGCGTGGAGGTCTTCCGGGAGAACCTGGAGCAGGGCAAGGGTCTTCCACCGGTGCTGGTCATGCTGTTGAAGTGGGGCGCCTTCGGGCTGGCGGTGGGGGCGGGAGCTTTGGTGCTGGCCCTGCTGTTCAGGTTCACCCGCCGCACCAAGACCCAGGAGGGGCAGGAGGTGCGGGAATCCCTCTTTAGTTGGCAGACGGCTAGGGACGACCTCTCGGATCTGCTGGGGCAGTGGCTGGCGAACCTGCGTCGGCGAAGGCGGGGGGCTGCCAATCCTGTGCGAGACCCCCGTACTCCCGAGGAGATCTACCACAACCTGCTCCTGGTGTCCGCCGACCTTGGGGTGCCCAGACGGCCGTGGCAAACTCCCACGGAGCACCGGCGGCGTC
>DAOUBE010000136.1:0-8433 GCA_034432835.1 Dehalococcoidia bacterium
CCCTGGACTACAACACCCCAGCCCAGTATCTTACTAAGCACCACCCAGAACTGGTCCCTAAAATAGCCCGACTGTCTCATATGTACTGAACCAGTACACAATCTTGACCCCCCGCTGCCAGGCGTCTATACTGGCCTCCAGTCTGAGAGGGTGACCTTCAGGAGGAGTGAAATGATTGGCGCTGCCGTACTGGGCCTTGGACGCATCGGCCCCTCCCACGTCAAGGTGGTGGCCAACACCCCCGGCGTGGAGCTCAAGGCTGTGGCCGAAGTAGACGAGAAGAAGCTGAAGCAGGTGCTGAACGACTACCCCGGGGTGGCGTCTTACAGCGACTATAAGGATGTGCTGAAGCGTGACGATATCCAGGTAGTAGTGATGTGCCTCCCCCACTGGCTGCACAAGCAGGCCGCCATCGACGCCGCCAACGCCGGCAAGCACATCCTGGTGGAGAAACCCCTGGCTGATACCGTGGAAGAATGTGATGCCATGATCGAGGCGGCTAAACGCAACAAGGTGATGCTCATGCCCGCCCACACTCAGCGTTACTACCCCGTGGTGCGCAAGGCCAAGGAGATCATCGACTCCAAGCAGGTGGGTGACCTCATCATGGCGGTGGATGTCTGGTACAAGCCCCTGAATCCCGAGAGCCGCCCCGCCTGGATGCTGGACAAGAAGCTGGGCGGCGGCATGATGCTCATGGACGGCGTCCACATGATCGACCGGCTGCTGTGGATCTTCGGGCCCGATATCGTCAGCGTTCAGGGGATGTCTGGCAACCCGGTGTACCCGGAGATCCCCGCCGATGACACGGCCATGGCCTTCCTGCGCTGGCGCAGTGGCAAGGTGGCCACCATCAGCCGTATCGCCTTCCGCACCGGCTGCACGGAGTACGGGGCCGACTTCTTCTGCACCAAGGGGCAGGTCCGGTTCCGCATCGCCTACGGCCGTCAGGGTCAGACTGGGGTCTGGATAGGCCAGGATGAGAAGTGGACCCCAGTGCCCTTCGAGGAGTTCAACTCCCTGGAGCGGCAGTTCAAGGAGTTCGTGGACGCGGTGAACAAGGGCGGCAAGCCCCCCATACCCGCCGAGCACGGCCGCCAGGTGATCCAGGTGATGGAGGCCATCGAGCGCTCCTCGGAGACGGGACACGAGGTGGTGCTGGCCAGGTAAGGGGCACCTTCGCCCCGGGTACCTGGGGCGGACACACAAGCCCGCGTCGTGGGCGCAGGTCTGAGACCTGCCCCTATGGAGTGTGCCCTCATGGCGTTGGGACTAATATGAGAACGAGGAGGTAGTATGTACGTTCTCCTGGTGAAGATCCAGATAAAGCCCGATAAGCGTGACGCCTTCATCGAGTCCATGAAGGACGATGCCCGCGGCTCCAACATGGACGAGCCCGGTTGCCTTCGCTTCGACGTAATCCAGGACGAGAACGACCCCAATACCATCTATCTGTACGAGGTTTACAAGGACAGGGCGGCCTTCGATGCCCACACCAAGGCGCCCCACTTCATTCGATGGCGCGACACGGTGAAGGACTGGTACGCCGCTCCCTCAGAAGTCTGGAGGGGCAACAGCATCTACCCCATAGAGGAGAAGTGGCTGAGGTAGGGGGCTGCCCCCGTGCCTAGCCGCTGTACAAGCGCGGCAGGTTCCCGCCTTTAAGGAACGCAAAGGCGGGCCAGCATAACCGAGACGGGCATGCTGAACAGGAAACCTGTTTTTCTCATCTGCTCAACGCGTGGGCACGCCCTGCACCCACTGTGTGCCTTCCCTGGTCACATACTCCTAGTGACCACCTCAGGGAAGTGTGGGTCAAGGGCGAGCCCTTGGGGGTTCTCCCCTGGTACCCCTAGTAGGGGACTCCGTCCCCTGCACCCTGGTTTCCATACCAAAGACGCGGCGGGGGAAAGTAACAAAAAGCCCAGGGACATGGCCGTAACCACACCCTGGGCTTTTGTAACCCCTTGAAGGGAGAGGAGGTCTAACCTCCAGAGTCCCCATCAGCCGCCAGGGCTACCTTGGACTCCTTCCGGTCCTTTTCCCGTATAGCCCAGAAGACGGCCTCGGGCGTCATGGGCAGGTTCTTCATGCGGACCCCTACGGCGCGGTAGATGGCGTTGGCGATGGCCCCCGGCGGAGGCACGATGGGCACTTCCCCCACGCCTCGGGCGCCGTAGGGCCCAGCGGAGGCCGGCACCTCCACGATGACGGTGTCGATCATGGGCAGGTCCAGGGCCGTGGGCATGCGGTAGTCCAGCAGGCTGGGGTTCATGAGAATCCCGTTCTTGTAGTGGTAGTACTCGAACAGGCCCCAGCCTATACCCTGGGAGGCGCCGCCCTGCATCTGCCCCTCCACCTGGGTGGGGTTGATCGCCTTACCCACGTCCTGGAAGGCGGTGTAGCGCAGCAGCTTCACCTTTCCCGTCTCCGGGTCCACCTCCACGTCGGCGATGTGGCAGGCGAAGGCCGGCGCGTTGGGTATGCGGTTGACGCTCCCGTACCCCACGATGGGGCCCGTGGCCCTACGGATGCTGTTGCGGCACACCTCCATCCAACTCATGGCCTCCTCCGGGTTGCTCTTCTTCCAGAACCGTCCGTTGGCGTACTGGATGTCCTCGGGCGTGGTCTTGAGCTGGTCTGCGGCGTGGGCCTTGAGCTGGGCCAGGGCATGCTCACAGGCTCGCTTGACGGCAAAGGTCATGGTATAGGTGGTGCGGCTGCCAGCGCTGAGGTCAGTGTAAGGCGCGGAGCTGGTGTCCACCATACGGACCGTGACCTTCTCGATGGGTACCTGCAGCTCCTCGGCAGCCATCTGGCGCATGGTGGTGCGGGTACCCGTCAGGTCCACCTGGCCCGTGGATACCGTGACGGTACCGTCCGGGTGTACCAGGACCAGGGTGCTGGAGGACTGGGTGCCCCCTAGCCAGAAACCCAGGGCCAAGCCGCGGCCACGGTTGGGGCCCTCTAGCTTGCTGGTCCAGGCCGGGTGTTGCGACACCACCTCCAGCATCTTCCTCAGGCCAATGCGGTTGTAGGGCTGGTCGTTGGTCATTTTGTCGCCCTCCTCCACCGCGTTGATCATGCGGAACTGGAGGGGGTCCATGCCCAGGCGCTCGGCCACCATGTCCATCACCGTCTCCACGGCGAAGGCGGCAGGGGTGCCCCCTGGGGCACGGTAGGCCTGGACTCGGGGCTTGTTGGTCACCACGTCGTAGGCCTGGATCTTGAGGTTATCCACCTTGTAGTGGCCGAAGCTCACTAGTGAGGCGCCGGCCACAGGGGACCCGGGGAAGGCACCGGCGTCGTAAATGAGCTTGCCATAGCATGCTGTGAGCCTGCCGTCTTTGCGAGCGCCCACCTTCACGGTGATGTGGGCGGGAGAGCCTGGGCCGGTGGCCCTGAGCACCTCTGCCCGGTCCATGACGAACTTCACAGGCCGCCCCGTCTTCCGGGCCAGGAGGATGGCCAGGGGCTCCAGGTTCACGTATATCTTCCCACCGAAGCCGCCTCCTATCTCTGTGGGGATGACGGTGAGCTTGTCCTGGGGGAGCTCCAGCAGGGCGGTGAGCATACGTTGGATGTTAAAAGTCCCCTGGGTGGAAGTCCACAGGTCGATGTTGCCGCTGGGGTCCACCCGGGCCACGCAGGCCTGGGGCTCGATGTAACCCTGGTGGACCATGAGGGTATCGAAGGTCTCCTCCACCACCACGTCGGACTCGGCGAAGGCCCTGTCCACGTCGCCCCGGCCCGACTCCAGATACTTAGCGACGTTGCTGGGCTGGGTGGGAGGCTCGCCTAGGGTCTGGGTGAACAGGTCCTCGTGGAGCAGGGGGGCATCGGGCTTCATGGCGTCTAGGGCCGTCTCCACCACTGGCAGGGGCTCGTAGTCCACCTGGATGAGCTTCAGGGCCTCCTCGGCTATCTCGGGCGAGGTGGCAGCGACGGCGGCCACGGCGTGCCCTTCGAAGAGTGCCTTCTCCTTGGCCATGATGAGGCGCCGCAGGTGCTTGGCGGCGATGAGCAGCTCACCCCCAAAGGTCTGGCCCGTCTCGCCCACCTCGGGGAAATCGTCGGCGGTGATCACGCCCTTGACCCCCTGGAGTTGGAGGGCCTTGGAGTAGTCGATACCCTTGATGCGGGCGTGGGGGTGAGGGCTACGCAAGACCTTGCCGTAGAGCATTCCTGGGAGGTAGATATCGGCGCCGTACTGGGCCTTGCCCGTCACCCGCTCCAGGGCATCGGCCTTCTGGACCCGCTGGCCGATGTAGCGGTACTCTTTCGCCTGGGTAGCCATCCTCTACCTCCTCTCCTTCTGGGCGACCGCCATGACCGCCCGGATAATCTTGTCGTACCCCGTGCAGCGGCACAGATTGCCGGCCAGGGCCACCCGCAGCTCATGCTCCGTGGGGTTGGGATGCTTGTTCAGGTAGGCCCGGGCGGCCATAATGAAGCCCGGGGTGCAGATGCCGCACTGTAGGGCTCCATAGTCGATAAAGGCCTGCTGCAGGGGATCAAGCTGGCCGTTCCTCGCCAGACCCTCGATGGTAGTAATCTCGTGGCCCTCGGCCTCCACCCCAAGCACAAGGCAGGAGCAGACCGACTGCCCGTCCACCATGACGGTGCAGGCGCCGCAGTTGCCGTTGCCGCACCCCTCCTTGGCACCGGTGAGGCGGAGCTCGTCGCGCAGGACCTCCAGCAGGGTCTGGGTGGGACGCACCAGGACCTCCACGGGGTCGCCATTAACCACGAAGGATACGGGCACCTTGGTGTGCTTAGCTAGAGCGATCCTCTGCTGCACTGTCACACCTCCAAAAGGCTCATGGGTTGTGGCCACATCCCGGAGGGTGTGGCCCTGGCTACTTTCAAGAACTACCTAGCCTGGAAAGTCCGGCGGCTTCCGGAACAACCCTTACCCTGGTCCTCTCCAGCCCCCTGGTCAAGAGTACCGCAGGGATTTCCCCTCTCCGCCGGCGGCCAAAGACCTCGGCTTGTGGAAAGGCCATCACCTCACGCCCAACCGCTCCAAGCAGGCCTGGAGGGTGCGGCGGGTGAGCACCTTGACCAGCTCCCGGCGGTACTCGGCGGAGCCCCGCACATCGGTGATGGGTCTGGCGGCCTTGGCGGCCAGCTCTCCGGCCTGGGCCAAAAGCTCCTCGGTGACCACCTTGCCCTCCAGGGCCGCCTCGGCGTCACGGGCGCGGAGGGGCGTGGGGGCCACAGCGGCCAGGGCGATGCGCGCCCGGGTGCACCGCTGGGTCCTCCGGTCCAGGGTCAGCAGGCTGGCTACCCCGGCCACGGCGATGTCCATCTCCTCCCTGGGGATGAACCGGAGGTAGTGGCTGCTGCTGTTGGGTGGCGGTGGTGGCACTGCCAGCTCCACCAGGATCTCGTCGTCGGCCAGGACCGTCTGGCCAGGGCCGGTGAAGAACTGGTCCAGGGGCACCTCCCGGCGGCCTCTGGGCCCGGCGATGATGGCCCTGGCCTCGTACACCAGCATGGGAGGGGCCGTGTCGGCAGAGGGGGCGGCGTTGCATATGTTGCCGCCGATGCTGGCCCGGTTCTGGATCTGGAGGGAGCCCACCAGGTGGGCGGCCTCGGCGATGGCGGGGTAGTTCTTCACCACGGCGGGGTGCTCGTAGGTCCGGGTGCAGGAGACAGCGGAGCCCAAGCGCAGGCCATCGGCGGGAGTGTACTCGATGCGGGTGGTCTCAGGTATGTACTTGACGTCCAGCACCAGGGCCGGAGTCCTGCGGCCTCGCTTCATCTGGTCCACCAGGTCTGTGCCGCCCACGATGGGCCGGAACCGTCCTTTGTACTGGGAGATGACTTCTAAGGCTTCCTGAAGACTGGAGGGTCTGGCATATGTGAAAGGCTGCACCGGCACCTCCTTGGCGTACATAATCGAGGGGTGTCAGTCTCGTCTCATTATAAGGGCCGTGGCGCGGGTAAGGCAACGATGGGTTCCTGGGGCCTCGTATGTATGCGGGTGGTGCTGATGACCGCACCCTGGAAGGGCAGGGCAAAGGTACCGCCGCCAGGCCGAAAAGAGCTTCTCCTCCAGTTCTGTTTGCTTGGCCTTGGTATGCCGTTGGGGCGCTGTTTACTCCAGGTGGGTGTACTCCCCTAGCCCTCGCCCCGGGCCTGGGGATGAGGGTCATTATGAGGGAGCCTGGCAGCACCCACCACCAAGCCAACAGTACCTTTCCCCCTCCTCTCGTTGACATACTATGCTCTAGCTGTAGTATGATGATGCTTTAAGGAAGGGTAGTCCGCGCCGCCTGGGGCACAGGCAATAAGGGGTGTGTGGTGTACAGCTATCGATACTCTCGATGGGACGGGACCCAAAGGGTCTTCGACCTGGATGCTGACCAGCTCATGGAGGAGCTTTCTCCAGACCTCCTCAACCACGGCGACGTCTGGCGCGCCCTCCGGGAGCTTCTCCAACGGGGCCTCAAGAACCGCCAAGGCGAGCGCATGAAGGGCCTTAAGGAGCTGATGGAGCAGCTCCGCCAGCAGCGGCAGCGCCGCATGGAGCAGTACAACCTGGACTCGGTGATGAACGACCTCAAGGAGCGAGTCCAGAAGATCCTGGACACCGAGCGTCAGGGCATACAGCGAAGGCTGGACCAGGCCCGCCAGCAGGCGGAGGAGGCCGAAGGGCCCGAGCGCAAGCAGATGGAGCAGCTCCTGAAGATGATGGAGCAGCGGGCCAAGCGCAACCTGGACAAGCTGGACAGGCTCCCCCCCAGCGTCAGCGGCGCCGTCAAGGGCCTGATGGACTACGACTTTATGGACCCCGATGCCCAGGCCCAGTTCCAGGAGCTCCTGAATATGCTAAAAGGCCGCATGGCGGACAACTTCGTCCAGGGGCTCAAGGACCGGCTCCAGAACATGACCCCCCAGGACATGGCGGCCCTGCGGGAGATGCTGCGCCAGCTCAACCAGATGCTCAAGGACCAGATGTCGGGCCGCCAGCCCGACTTCCAGGGCTTCATGCAGCAGTTTGGCCCCATGTTTGGCCCCAACCCACCCCAGAACCTGGAGGAGCTGCTGGAGCAGATGGCCCGCCAGCTAGCCCAGGCCCAATCCCTCCTCGACAGCATGTCCCCCGAGGCTCGCCGCGACCTCATGGACCTGCTGAACTCCGTGCTGGACGAGCAGACCCAGCGGGAGCTGGCCGAGCTCTCCTACCTGCTGAGCCAGATGATGCCCATGGAAGACATGCGGCGCCAGTACCCCTTCATTGGCGACGAGAGCCTGACCCTGGACCAGGCCATGGACGTGATGGGCCAGCTCCAGGGGCTGGATGAGCTGGAGCAGAACCTGAAGCAGGCCCTGGAGTCGGGTAACCTGGACCAGGTGGACCCCAACCGCCTTCAGGAGCTCCTGGGCGACGACGCCCGTCGGATGTGGGAGGACCTGAAGCGGCTGCGGGAGCTGCTGGAGGAGGCCGGCTACATCAAGGGGCAGGACAAGCTGGAACTGACGCCTCGGGGTATCCGCAAGATCGCCCAGAAGAGCCTGAAGGAGCTCTTCTTCCAGCTCAAGAAGGACCGGGCCGGTAACCACGATCTGTACACCCGGGGCGCTGGGGGCGACACCCTGGAGGAGACCAAGCTGTACGAGTTCGGCGACCCCTTCCAGGTGCACCTGAACCGCACGGTGATGAACGCCATCTTCGACCGGGGGCCCCAGGTGCCGGTGAAGCTCAAGCCCAAGGACTTTGAGATTTACCAGAACGAGGAGACCACCCGCGCGGCCACGGTGCTGCTGCTGGACCAGAGCCGCTCCATGGGGCTGTTCGGCAGCTTCCAGGCGGCCAAGAAGGTGGCCATGGCCCTCTACGGCCTCATCCACACCCAGTTCTCCCGGGATACCCTCCACGTCATCGGCTTTTCTGACTACGCCCGGGAAATCAAGGAGGATGACCTGCCCAAGGTGTCGTGGAACCCCTGGGTGTCAGGTACCAACATTCACCACGCCCTGATGCTCTCCCGGGAGATCCTCTCCAAGCAGAAGGGAGGCACCCGCCAGATCATCCTCATCACCGACGGCGAGCCCACGGCCCACCTGGTGGGAGGCCGGGCCTACTTCAGCTACCCGCCCAGCTACGAGACCCTGGTGGAGACGCTGAAGGAGGTGCGGCGCTGCACCCAGGAGCGCATCGTGATCAACACCTTCATGCTGGAGAGCAGCTACCACCTGCTGGACTTCGTAGAGAAGCTGACCCGCATCAACCGGGGCCGCGCCTTCTACACCACCCCTGACAAGCTGGGGCAGTACGTGCTGGTGGACTACGTGAACAACCGCCGGAAGCGGGTCACCTAGGGTCCGCCCCGTCGGAGCACCACCTCCCCCAAAGCCCCTCCCACCTTGAAGTAGCTCCCTGAGCCAAGCCGGCCCCAAGAGGGGACTGGTCCCCGGGGAGCC
>DAOUBE010000137.1:0-9938 GCA_034432835.1 Dehalococcoidia bacterium
CCCTGGACTACAACACCCCAGCCCAGTATCTTACTAAGCACCACCCAGAACTGGTCCCTAAAATAGCCCGACTGTCTCATATGTACTGAACCAGTACACAAGCTTGACGTTTAGCGAAAATTGTGATACAATTCACTTGAGTTAGGGCCGAGCCGGGACAGGAAATCTGTCTTGGGGGGGGCAACAATGAAGGTAACTAGAAGGACCTTCTTGAAGGCTAGTGCAGCGGCTGGCGCGGGAGTCGTAGCCAGCCGCTTTTTATATGGTTCCCTAGAGCCCTTGGTCAAGAGAGAGCCTGAGGATGCGCCCCTGGAGGAGAAGTGGCTGCCCACCACCTGCTGGATTGGCAAGCAGGATTGCGGCATGCTGGCCCGGGTGGTCAACGGGCGTGTGGTCAAGCTAGAAGGCAACCCAGTACACCCTCGCAACCGCGGCACCCTGTGTCCCAAGGGCGTAGGCCAGATCATGGCCCTGTACGACTTCAATAGGGTCAAGACGCCCCTGGTCCGCACCAACGAAAAGGGTGTGCCCGGCCGGTGGCGCCAGGCCTCCTGGGACGAGGCTCTCACCCTAGTGGCGGACAAGATAAAGGAGGTGCGGGCCAAGGACCCCAAGCTTATCCTCTGGCAGAAAGGCAGGAGCAAACAAGAGGCCGTTTACGACGGAGCCTTTGTGGGCGCCGTTGGAGCAACAAAAGTAGGCCACGGCGCCTACTGCTCCGACGCCGGCTATCGGGCCGCCGAATACACCCTTGGACCCTCCGGCAACGCCCACCCCGACTTTCGCCACACCCGCTACCTGCTCTCCTGGGGCTGGAACATGACCAATGCGGGTGGCAACAAATTGTGCTTTATCACGTGGAACCAGCAATTTCTTGACGCCAGAAAACGGGGCATGAAGGTAGTAGTCATTGACCCCAGGCTACGGGGAGCTGGGCCCTTCGCCGACGAGTGGCTCCCCATCAGGCCAGGCACCGACCTGGCCCTGGCCCTGGCCCTTTGTAATGCCATTGTAGCCCAGGGTACCATTGACCAAGACTACCTCAGGAAGTATACCAACGCCCCATTCCTGGTGCAGGAGGACGGCCTCTTTCTACGAGTCGATGGCAAGGAGCAGGTCTGGGACGAGAAGACTGGCTCCGCCAAACCTTATGATGCTCCAGACCTTGCCCCCGTCCTGGAAGGTTCGTACACCGTCCAGGGTAGAACTGTAAAGCCCGCCTTCCAGCTCTTCAAAGAGCATGTGGCCCAGTACACCCCTGAGTGGGCCGGCCAGGTATGCGGGGTCCCTTCCCATAAGATTCGCCAGGTGGCTCAGGAGCTGGTGCAGAATGCCATGATCGGCAGCACCATAGTTACTGACGGCCTTACTCTTCCTTACCGCCCTGTCTCCATCATGGCCTATCACGTCTCCCAGCAGGAGTTGGGGTTCCAGTTCTACCGGGCCCTGTACATGGTGATGATGCTCCTGGGTGCCGTGGAAGCCGTTGGTGGCCTCCGCATCGACTTTACCTGGAAGGTCCACCCCAACTATAAAGCCCTGGACTCTGTCACCATCAAGGATCCCCCCTATGATTACACCCTTAAGGACAGCAAGTTCTTCCCCATCAATACCGTCAACCCTGGCATGATTGCCAAAGTGATGCTCAACCCCCAAAAGTACGGGGTCGACAAAATACCCGAGATGCTTATCGTCCACATGGCCAACCCGTTGGTCTCCTTCACCGACCACCAAACTTTCATGGAGGCCTATAAGAAGTTCAAGTTCGTGGTGGTCATCGATCCCTGGCTCTCCAGGACAGCGGACCTCTTCGCCGACGTGGTGCTCCCCGCCTCCACCCTGGAGAAGTACGAGGGCCCCCTCGGCGGTACTGACCAGTACACCGATGCCACCGCTTTCCGTCTCCCGGTCATGGACCCTATCTTTGACAGCAAGGGGGAGGTGGACATCTACCTGGACCTATGCGAGAGGGCTGGCCTCCTCTACGGCAAGGATGGTTTCTTGGACCGCCTCAACACCCAGCTAGGCCTGAAAGACCCCTACAAGTTAGACATCACCCAAAAGCCGACCTCTCGGGAAATCGCCGACCGCTGGGCCAAGTCTCAGGGTCTTACTGAGGGCATCAGTTACTTTGAAAGCAATGGCGTGTGGCTCAAGGGTGCCGTCTCGGCCAAGAAGTACTACGGAGTCGCTTCTGACCCCCCTTTCGACGGCATCCGCCACAGGTTCTATGGCGAGTCCCTCTTGCGCTACCAGCAGGAGATGCGGGCCAAGGGGGCCGACAAGATTTACTGGCAAGACTACACCCCATTACCCACTTGGCGGGATCCAACTATGTGGCAGTCACCTCCCGAATACGACCTCACCCTTATCAGCTTCAAGATGATCGAGTTCAAGCAGGGCAGGTCCTCCCAGATACCTATACTGGCGGAGCTGGCCCCGAAGCAGCGGTTGGTCATGAACTCGGCAGCCGCCAAGGCCAGGGGTATCCGGGACGGGGATGAGGTTTGGGTGGAGTCCCACAATGCCGTGACGGGCGAGACGCGGAAGGTGAAAGCGGGGGTGGAGCTGACAGAAGGTATCAGGCCCGACGTGGTGGGCATGCCCCACCACTATGGCGAGGTGGCCAGGCACCCCTGGGCGAAGGGGCAGGGCCCGACCCCCAACACACTCTTTTTCACAGGCGAGGGGTACGTGGCCAACACCGCCGACCAGTCCTTCCACGTCCGAGTGCGGGTGTACAAAGCGTAGGAGGTGACAGGCGATGCCTCGATACGGAATGGTGATAGACCTCTCTCGGTGCGTGGGCTGCCGGGCGTGCATGGTGGCCTGCAAGGTGGAGAACAACACCCCCCAGGCCCACTTCTGGATGTACGTCTTCCGCTTGGAGGAGGGAGAGTACCCCAACACCCGGGTGTGGTTCCTGCCCCGGCCCTGCATGCACTGTGATAACGCCCCGTGTGTGAAGGTGTGCCCGGTGGGGGCGCGGTACAAGCGGGAGGATGGCCTGGTGGCTACAGACTGGAACCGGTGCATCGGCTGCCGCTACTGCGAAGTGGCCTGCCCCTACGGGGTCAACTACTTCAACTGGAAAAGCCCAAAGAAGAACCAGTACCTGGACTGGGATTCCCCAGCCGCGGAGGCCTTGGAGCGTGTCACTAAGGGCGCCGTGCCCCCCTACAAGAACCCAGACCTGGATCAAGAGATGAGCGATGGCAGGAAGACTGCGGGCAGTGGACACCTTAAAGGTGTGGTGGAGAAGTGCACCTTCTGTGTCCACCGGGTGGAGAAGGGGCTTCAGCCAGCGTGTGTGGCCAATTGCCCTGCCTTCGCCCTCCATTTCGGCGATCTGGATGACCCCGACAGCAACGTGTCCAGGCTCCTGGCCAAGAATCCCTCCTTCCGCCTGGAGGAGGAATTCAACACCAGGCCAAGGGTGTATTACATCGGTGCGTCTCCACCCGCGGCTCATCCCAAACAGATCGAAGCCGTAAGAGCGAGGGAATGAGCCATGGCAACAAAAGCCGAAGCAAGACTCCCCTACGGGGTAGGCCAGGGCGGGGCTATCTTCTACCTCATCGTGCTGGGGCTCCTGGCCCTGATAGGCCTGGGGGCCTTCGCCTACACACGCCAGTTCATGGAAGGAGAGGCCGTTACCGGTATGCGGGACATCGGCACCATGGGCGGCGCCACCTGGGGCCTGTACATTGTCCTCATGGTCCACTTTGTCGGCGTGAGTGTTGTTGGTATGACCATCGCTGCCGTGATTCACCTGCTCAACCTGGAGCATCTCAAGCCCATCGCCAGGATGGCCATTGCGCTGACGGTGGTGTCTCTGCCGCTTGGCGCTGCGAGCGTGATCGCCGACCTAGGGCAACCAGGCAGGGGCTTGGTCAACCTCTTTCTTTATGCTCGTCCTCAGTCACCCTTGTTTGGGACTTTCACTCTGGTTTTCTTTGGCTACCTCTTAGCCAGTCTGACCTACCTGTACCTGGAGGGGAGGCGAGATGCCGCCGTTCTGGCCCAGAGGCCCAGCAGGTTAAGGGGGTTTTACCGGCTGTGGGCTGCAGGCTACAGGGATACGCGCGAGGAGAGAGAACGGCATAGAAGGACATCGTTTTGGCTGGCTCTTGTGGCCATTCCTATCGTCATAACCATCATCTCCACGGAGGGGTTCGTTTTTGGTCTCCAGGGCGGCGCCGCCGGCTGGTATAGCGCCCTCCAGGCGCCAAGCTTTGTGCTTATGGCAGGGGTCTCCGGAATCGGTCACATCATCGTCCTCTCCTTTATCGCCCGCCACCTCCTTCGACTCCAGGACCAGATCACCCTCCGCACCTTCGCCTGGCTGGGCAACTTCCTCTGGGTGCTTGTGGCAGCTTACCTCTACCTCATGATCGTAGAGATGCTCACCGGAGTATATCAGGCCCACCACCATGAAGCCCGGGTCACCAGGGCTTTGCTGGTGGGGGAGTACGCCTGGCTCTTCTGGCTAACGGTGGGAATGCTGGTGGTGTCCTTCCTGCTCCTCTTCCTCCAGTTCTTGCGGCGGCGGTACGTCTTGTGGTCCATTGTGCTGCCTGGGGTACTTGTCAGCATCGCGGGTATTCTGAAAAGATATCTCATAGTGATACCTTCACAGACCCACGGCAGGCTGCTGCCCTACTTGACAGGCTCTTACAAGCCCTCATGGGTAGAGATTCTGGTCGTTGTTGGTCTAATGGCCCTAGGGGCCCTGGCCCTGGTGCTCTTCTTCAGGGTGTTCCCTATCATGGAGGTCCCGGAGGCCCCAGAAGCCAGAAGGAGTTAATACATGAGACGAACTCTATTTCTGCTGACGCTGCTGGCGGGACTTGCTCTTGCGATAGTGGGCTTCTCCCTGGCGGCACCCATCGGCCCAACCGACGGGCCGCAGATCAGCAGCCCCAGAGTGTTGTTTGCACCAGGCATCTTTGTGATAGGCGTGATCCTTATGTTCTCCTCCGCAGTGGTGTACGAGCTGGTGCCTGACAAGAAGGAGAGGTGAGAAGGTAGTCAACTGGAGGCTATCCGGAGACTTCAGCAAGATTGACCAGAGAGCGACGGCATAGCACTTCCCTGGCTCTCCTGACATGGAGGGTGTTAAGACAGGGCCTCTTATCGGTTATGCTGTTGTAGGGGACAGGATGACAGGGTTCGGGAGTGATTAGGCGGGTGCCTCCAAAGAATCCTTCAGTGAAAATGTCGGACATGGCTCGGCTCAGGCAGGGGGCTTACTGGCTCTTTAGCCAGTCGCTACTCTATCCTGATGACCGGCGATTGGAATTACTAAAGCAGGTTGCCAGAGAACTGGCGCAAGGGCTGTGTAGGTGGGAGTCCTTAGCCTTTTTCCCCGAGTGGCGCAATTGCTTGTGTCACCTGGGAAACTTGCGCTACAAGGAACGCAGAGCCATCCAGGAAGAGTACGTCTCCAACTTCGTGGCTAATTATGAAGGCATCCCCTGTCCCTTATATGAGTCGGCCTACTTGGGAAAGGAGCCGCATAGTACCGGTTGGCTCCTGTCGCAACTGGAGAAAGAATATAGGGAGATGGGCCTGTCACTCTCGCCCGCTCTCAAGGAGCCTCCCGATCACGCCGCTGTGGAGTTGGCATTTATGGCCTTCCTCTGCTCTCAGGAGGCAGAGCATTGGAGCAGCCGCAGAGCCGTGGAGGCCGTCCAGCTAATGAGGCAGGAGCGTGCGTTTCTTGCTAGTCACCTCACATGGTGGTTCCCAGAACTTGCCAGAAGGGTTGCCTCTCCAGGTGGAAAGCGCCACTTCGCCATTATCACAGCAACTGCCAGCTCCTTTCTTGTCCACGAAAATGGTCTCCTCGACGCCCTCCTAGAGCGGTTCCAGGCTGTCACTGTGAGAATGCCATGACCGAGCAGAACCCATCTACGACAAATCCCCTACCAGAAAAGGCTACCCTTGTGGTCCTCATCTGCCGTGGCCTCGAGGCTATCGGCAGCGGCCTGGACACCGTGGGGTTGTGCCGCTGGTTGAGCGAATCCCAAGAGAGGGCCCAGGCAAAGGTCATTGATAACCTGTGCCACTCTCCTCAGGAGCTGACGTGGGCCAAGGTTGCTGGGGCCACGCGAGTCGTTCTGGGGGTCTGCTCTCAGGAGTGTGCAGAGAGGGAGACGCAGACCCAGGCTAGGAAGGTGGGCCTGGATCCTCTGGGCATCGAGGTGGTCAATCTGGGTGCTTTCTGCGCTACGGTCCGGGAACGCAGCCTTGCCTCTGACAAGGCCAAACTTCTGTTGGCGGCTGCCATCGCCAAGGCGCGAGCCT
Organism: Dehalococcoidia bacterium; assembly: GCA_034432835.1. Taxonomy (GTDB): domain Bacteria; phylum Chloroflexota; class Dehalococcoidia; order Lucifugimonadales; family DAOUBE01; genus DAOUBE01. The sequence goes on from DAOUBE010000137.1 coordinate 6,310, forward strand.
TTTCAGGAAGCAGCGCAGAGAACCTACAGCCCTATTTTCCCCCCCTATCCCAAAAGGTCAGCCGTCGGGCCCTCTTTACCCTCCCGCCCATACAGTACCGGGTGGTGGCTTCTATAGACAGGCAGCGTTGCGTAGCGCACACCGGATGCTCCCTTTGTGTACGAGCATGCCCCAAGGGAGCCTTGGAGGAGGACGGCGGAAACATCCAGGTGACCAAAGCCCGGTGCGACGGCTGTAGCCTCTGCGTGACGGCGTGTCCCGTACAAGCGGTCTGCCTTCCGGGCAGCCTGCCAGAGCAAATCGGGACCCAGATTACCACTATCCTGGAAACCCCTGGGGTTGCACTGCGAGAACGCCGTATCCTGTTCGTGTGTCGTCAGCGTGTTTCGGCAGTGGAACAGGCAAGGGAAGACGGGATCGGCGGCTTAGCTTCATGGCTGCCTGTAGAGGTGCCATGCGCTGGCATGGTGACGGCGGGGATCCTTCTCCAGTGCCTGGCTAGGGGGGCAGCAGTAGGCGTCCTCCCCTGTGGTGAAGACTGCCTGAATGGTCAGCGGGATGTTGTTTACGGGAGGGTTGACTATTGCCAACAACTTCTTCATTTGCTAGGTGCCCCTGTCGAACAAGTGAGGGTCATGAAGGTAAGAGATGAGGCCGAGAAGGACCTCCCTGGGAGCGGAACTTTCAATGGAGGCATTCCCCTCCTTGCGCACCACGTGTCACGGTTTTCTGTGGGTGACCCGGAGGGAGCCGCCGAAGCAGTTCGTGAATTGGCGGAGCGATATGGCGCACCCTGCGATCTCCCCCTGGAGCATCCCCACTCCCCCCTCGGAAAGGTGATTGTGGGGCCGGAACGGTGCACGGGCTGCGGGGTCTGCGCTGCAGCGTGCCCGACCAAGGCTCTCGACCTCGTCCGAGACGGTGAAGAGGTTACGCTGACCTTCGATCCTAACCTGTGCGTTGCGTGCGGCCAGTGCGCTAACTCATGCCCCGAAGCCGCAGAGGGAGCGATTGGCGTCACCAAGGTCACATGCGTGGCCAGCCTAAAGGGGGGACGATCTGTCCTCTATCGCGACCGGGAAAAGCGTTGCGCTGCTTGCGGGGCACCGATAGCTACCTCCGCGATGTTGGAACATATAGCCAATGTGCTGGGAAGCGACTATGCCCCCATATCTGCCCGTCTTGAGCAGTTATGCCCCGACTGTAGGTGAGTTATTGGAACCCACTCGCTCCCAACAGAGTTTAAGCACCGTTTGCGCTAACAGAAGATAACAACCAACTCGGCTTGGACACAACGAGAGGCTTAGAACGTTTATCAGCATCTCCCTACCTTTCACAGCCCCTTCGCCTGCCTCATTACCCAGGGAAAGCAGTACTTCTTCGATAAGCGACGCACCCTTTGACTTATCTATCGCTCCTTCATTGGCTGTCTCCTGAAAGGCGGTGCTTAGGCGTCGGGCAAAGGCCTCAGCCATGGTAGGATTACCCGCTGATAGCACCACAAAGCGGTCCTACAGGATGTTTACTTTAGGCCAGAAGTGGAAATAATTACTCCTGGTCTACTGGCTGTCACAGGCGAGAACCGCGCCATCCCTACACATCAGGCCAATGATAACAGTCATTATTGCCCTCTGCGAGGAGGAACTCGTCAACACGATAGATTGTAATAGATTACAACGACTTATCAAGTTCGTGTTTCAATTAGTAGGGATGCTGGCACCCGATAAACTGCTATGCCCCTAATTCCCCGTGACGGTTCACAGCCCTTACCCATCGACGGGCAGCGGCCTCTTTCCGCCAGTCCTCTTCTGTCTCGAACCCCTTGACCTCCCGGAGAGCTCTTCGTCGTTCCCATCTCGGTGCATTCAGCACCGATTGGCTGATGGGGCGTTGGGTCGTCCCGACACAGGGGGACATCGTGCGAAAAAGGATCTGGGATGTCGAGCCTAGGGGACGAAAACACTTGATTAGGGGTCTCTGCCTGTGCGGAGGTCCTCATAATAGCATTGGGCAATGGACTGCAGTATCACTTTCCCGTGCTCTTCCCACAGCCACTGGGCTATCCCTGAGCGGCCTGGTCAATAAGCTTCAGTACACCTGTCGAAAGGTCTCTGCGTCTCTCCAGGCCAAGGGCGAACACTCCAGGCCGGTCACCTGCCCTTGGACATTTGGGGAAGCGATGCTTGGAGAGAGGCCCTCTATGGTCCCAAGCGGCTCATTGACCGCTTCCTCTCTGCACTCAGCTCTCATAGGGTGGGCCGACATCTTCACGGTCACCACCCCTGCCCTGGGAGGGGGTGACCTATGGCTACCTCGAAGAAGGTCTCAACCTTGGGGTGTGGGAACGTTGTGATTGGTGGGCCGTTAGGGATTCGAACCCTAGACACCCGGATTAAAAGTCCGGTGCTCTACCAGCTGAGCTAACGGCCCCTTTCTTACACTCCTGATTCTAGCATCTGCCTTGCGCTGTGGAAAGGCGTATGGTATTCTCAAGCTTCGTGAAGGCACCAGGCATATACGACTTCCACACCCATACCTTTCTCAGTGATGGTGTGCTGTCCCCCATAGAGCTCATCCGCAGGGCCCACGTCAGGGGATACAGTGCCATCGCCATTACGGACCATGCGGGGATAGGCAACCTAGAGATGGTGCTGAAGGTGCTGGTGGCGGATTGCAAGCTGGCCTCGTCTCGGTGGGACATCCTGGCCCTCCCAGGGGTGGAGCTGACCCATGTGCCCAAGGAAGACATTGATATGCTGGCCCGGGAGGCCAAGGCCCTGGGAGCTAAGCTGGTGGTGGTGCACGGGGAGACTATAACGGAGCCGGTGGAGCCAGGGACCAACCTTTACGCCGTCCGCTCCAAATACGTGGATGTGCTGGCCCACCCAGGCCTGATCTCCGAAGAGGCGGCCACCCTGGCGGCGCAAAACGGGATTTATCTGGAGGTGTCCGCCCGCAAGGGCCACGGCCTGGCCAACGGCCACGTTGTGAGCACGGCCCTGAAGGCTGGCGCGGAGCTCATCTTGGACTCCGATGCCCACGAGCCCCAGGACCTTCTGACCCGGGAGACGGCGTTGAAGGTGGCCCTGGGTGCGGGCCTGTCGGAGGAAGACGCCTACGGCCTCCTGGAGAAGAACCCCCTAGCCCTTCTCTCCAAGCTCGGGGTACCGGCGACCAGGCCATCGGTCCCCTAAGCCGCTCTGCTATCAAAAAAGAGGCCACCTTCCAGCTTAGACCGCGGAGAACACATGGGCGTTCTCCGCGGTCCTGCTGGTCCGGGGCCTGGGTACGTTGCCTGTATATATCCAGGGGCTTTGGGGCCCCTTTTGACGGTTACGCCCTGCCGATGCGGAATACCTTAGTGCCGCAGACGGGGCAGGTTCCCTGGGTAGCAGGACGACCGTTCTTCAAAGTGACCCGCTGAGGATTACGGATTTCCCTTTTGGACCGGCACTTAAAGCAATATGCATCCATGAACGCCCCCTAGCAATTGGATACGGTAACACTACATTACCTGCGTGTCAAAAGTCTGTACTGGTTCAGTACATATGAGACAGTCGGGCTATTTTAGGGACCAGTTCTGGGTGGTGCTTAGTAAGATACTGGGCTGGGGTGTTGTAGTCCAGGGC
>DAOUBE010000138.1:0-4802 GCA_034432835.1 Dehalococcoidia bacterium
GTGGAGGTAGTACCCCTGCAGCTACTGGCCTACCACATAGCCCTGCTGAGGGGATGTGACGTGGACCAGCCCCGCAACCTGGCCAAGTCCGTCACCGTGGAGTGACGGCGGGGGCTTAAGATAGCTGGCCCCCTGGTTGACCTCGATAACCACTCAGCCTGAGAGGCCAAGGGGAGGCTTCTCGTTGACCTGTAGAAGCAGGCTCCTTTCATGCCAGTGCTAGAGCAGTTAAATAAAGCCGGCATCGCCTTGAGCAGGCGAAGGGCTCTGTCCCTGATAACCCTTTTGTGGGTGTTCTTTCTCTGCTACCTGGCACTAACCCCCAGAGTGCCTTCAGGGCCAGCCAATCTGCTGGGAGGGATGCCCCAGGCGGGGCATTTTGTCACCCACCTTATACTGGCGGTGCTGGTGTACCTGCTGTTCAGCCGAGAGGGGTCGCCCTGGGGACACAAGCTCAGGGCAGCTACCATGGCCGTCGGGGTCTCCTTCCTCTTGGGTGGGAGTCTGGAGGCTTTGCAGGTGCTGCAGCCTGACCGCTCTGGCGAGTTTATTGACCTGGTTTTCAACACCTCGGGTGCTTTGGCGGGTCTGGCTGGCACCGTTGCCCTGGAGATGATTGGGGTGGGCCACCCTCTTATCACCCTGGCGGCGACGGTGGCCATCGCCGCGCTCATCGGGCTGACCATGGCCAGCCTTGCGCTGTAGGCCCCCGTCCTGACGGCCAGCCACCGCCGTGCAACCCGCCCTCTGCAGGGCTCGGCAGGGTGCATCCTGCACCCTTTCTTTGGGTGCCCAAGATGGGCTGTTGGCTGTCCCACCCACCCGGCGGGGCTCGCCCTGCACCCACTCTGTGCCTTCCCTGGTCAGATACCCTTCGTGACCACCTCAGCGAAGTGTGGGTCAAGGGCGAGCCCTTGGGGATTCTTCCCTGGCACCCCTAGCAGGGGACTCCGTCTCCTGCGCCTCTGGCCTCACCGCCCTCTCCATGGGAGACGGAAGGGGTAAGGCAGTCCAAGAAGCCTCCTCCCACTGATGTGCTTCACATCCCTCTGAGGAACACAGCATCCAAACTATAGGTGTAGGGCATGCCCTGCCGGAGGAGGGTCCAGGTGAGGGGTACCCCGGGGGCTAGACTGGAGGCCTGGGTACAGGGCGTCCGCCGAGGAGCGCCTAGAGCTGGACGTTGGGCTCTCTAGTGGGGAGGCCGGCCAGCCGCACCAGCCCCGCGTGCCAGTCGTAGCCGTGGGGGCGGCGCTGGGCGTTGATGGCGGGGCTGCTCCAGTAGTAGAGCACGATGCCGTCCATGGGAGAATGGTACCGCTCCAGCAGATTGCCGAAGTAGTCCCGCAGCTCCCCCAGAAGGTCGCCCCGGCGGACCACCTGCCCCAGGGTCACGGCGGGGTACCAGATGCCCGACTGCTTCGCCACCACGGTATGGTGGGTCTGGCCCAGGTACTGGTGTTGAAACACCTGAGCCTTCTCTCCGGGGAGCATACCCACGGCCCGCAGGGCGTTCAGGCAGCCGTTGTACTGGACGGCCACATCCTTGGGGTCGGGCAGACCGTTCTTCCCCACCTCGGCATAGATGTTGACGGTGCCCTGGTCGGCTAGGAAGCGGCACAGGTTGGGTACCTTCTCCGGATCGGTGCGCAGGTCCAGGTACTGCACCTCGAACCCCTGGGCCAGCCGGTGGGCCGCCCGCTTCATCTCCAAGTCGCCCAGCATGGGTACCACTACCCATGAGAGCAAGGTCTGGGCGAACTCCCCGGCGTGCATGTCTATTAGGTAGTTGGCCCCACGTAGGACCTGGTACAGCTCGTCTATGAGGAACTCGCTATAGGTTCCATTAGGATTCCCCGGCACCTGATAGTGCACCTCCTTCTCGTCCACGGGGGATAGCTGCATGTAGCGCATCATGAAGGCGCGGGTGGATATGACCGGGACGATGATAACCCGCCCCGCCAAACGCTGGGGCTGGAGGTCCTGGATGAGGCGGATGGCCGCCAGGATGCCGGCGTACTCGCCGGCATGCATCCCCGCCATGATGGCGAAGGTGGGGCCTTCCCTGTCACCCTGAATGGTGGCCACCGGCAGCAACAGCTCCTCGCCGCTGTGGTGCACCTTCCGCACCATCTCGGTCCGCTTGTATCCGGCCACCTGGAACTCCTTTCATGGCGCCAACGGGCGGTGGCCCGTGCTGGGGGAAGCCCTGGGACGACGTTGCCGCAGGAAGCCGGCGAGCGGGTCAGCCGGAGACCCGGCGCCAGTTTTCCTGGGCCACCACGGGCTGGGGGATCCCCCCGAAGCGCAGCCGCATGAGGCCCTTGAAGTCTTCCCAGGCTGTTCGCAATACCTTTACGGTGGTGCCCGGGTCCTCCGCCCATTGGACGGGCACCTCCCTGACTCGGTAGCCCCGCTTCTCGGCTATAATCAGCAGCTCGGTGTCGAAGAACCAGTTGAGGTTCTTCACCACGGGCAGGATGGACTGGGCCGTCCTGCGGGTAATGGCCTTGAAGCCGCATTGGGCGTCGCTGAAGCGGGTGAAGAACATGGCCTTGATGAGCAGGTTGTAGCAGCGGGAGATGACCTCACGCTTGACGGAGCGCTTCACCCTGGCGCCGCGGGCCAGGCGGCTGCCGATGGCGATGTCGTACCCCTCCTCCAGGGCCTGGATGAGCTTGGGAAAGGCCTCCAGGCTGGTGGAAAGGTCCACGTCCATGTAGCTCAAGATGTCGGCGGGGCTTTCCAGCCACGTCTGGCGCAGGGCGCGGCCCCGGCCTTTCTGGGAGAGGTGCACGTAGGTGACGCCATTGTACTTGCTGGACAGCATCTGGGCGATGTTCAGGGTGCCGTCGGTGGAGCCGTTGTCGGCTATGACGATGCGCCAGGGATTGGGCAGGTTCTGGGAGAGGAACTGGTGAAGAATGACTATGCTCCGAGGTAGGTCCTTCTCCTCGTTATACACCGGGATAACCACATCTACCGATAGTCTGCCTGATGCCACCTCAAACCCTTCCTCTGTCACACGATAGATAACCAGCAGGGATTCCGCCGAGAACCGGAGTCCCCAGCTTGCCCTAGTGGAGGAAGTGGCGGACGCCGGTGAACAGCATGGCCATGCCCGCCTTGTCCGCCGCCTCGATGGCCTCCTGGTCTCGCATGGAGCCGCCGGGCTGCACGATGGCCGTGACCCCGAAGGAGTGGGCCAGCTCCACGTTGTCTGGGAAAGGGAAGAAGGCGTCCGAGGCCAGGACGCTGCCCCTGGCCTTCTCTCCGGCTACCTCGGCCGCCAGGCGCACGCTGGTCACGCGGTTGGGCTGGCCCGTGCCCAGGCCCACCAGGGTCTTGCCCCGGGCCAGCACTATGGCGTTGGAGCGCACGTGTTTCACCGCCTTCCAGGCGAAGACCAGCCCCTCCATCTCCTCCGGCGTGGGCGCTCGGGACGTCACCTGCTTCCAGCTCCTGGGGTCCTCCTCAAGGACGTCCCTGGTCTGGACTAGCAGGCCACCACTTATAGTACGAAGGTGGTAGCTGCCGTAGTTTGCCGACGGCGGCTCCACGGCCAGGACCCGCAGGCTGCGCCGCTTGGACAGTACCTCCAGGGCCTCGGGCTCGTAGCCGGGGGCCACGATGACATGGTACAGGACGCCCTTCATGGCCTGGGCCATGGCCGCCGTCACCTTGCGATTGCATCCAACGATGCCCCCGTAGGCCGAGACCGTGTCGCCCTGGTAGGCGCGCCGGTAGGCCTCGGCCAGGTCCTCGTGGCAGGCCAGGCCACAGGGGTTCCCGTGCTTAATGACGGTAACCGTGGGGTCCTCGAAATCTGTCACCACCCGCCAGGCGGCGTCGCCGTCCAGCAGGTTGTTGTAAGAAAGCTCGGGGCCGGCAAGCTGCCGGGCGCGGGCTACGCCTCCCTGGGATAGAGGGCTGGCGTAAACCGCCCCCTTCTGGTGGGGGTTCTCGCCGTAATGCAAGTCGGCCAGCTTGTCCAGGGCCAGGGACAGCTTGGCTGGCAGGCCCTCCTCCACGCCCTGGCCCAGGTAGGCGGCCACCGCCGAGTCGTAGGCCACCAGGTGCTGGAAGGCCTTGTAGGCCAGCCGGCGGCGCTCCGCCTCGCTGGGCCCGCTGCCCCCCTCGAACCTGTCGGCCACCCACCCGTAGTCCGCCGGGTCCACCACCACGGTGACAGAGGGGTAGTTCTTGGCGGCGGCCCTGAGCATGGTGGGTCCGCCCACGTCTATGTTCTCCAGGGCGTCCTCCAGGCTGACATGGGGCCGAGAGACCGTTTCCAGGAAGGGGTACAGGTTCACCACCACCAGGTCGATGGCGGTGATGTTTAGCTGAGCGAGTTGGGCCATGTGCTGGGGCTTGTCCCGCCGGGCCAGCAGGCCGCCGTGGATAGCGGGGTGGAGGGTCTTGACCCGCCCCTCCAAGATCTCGGGGAAGCCGGTCACCTCCCACACCTGGCGGACGGGTAGCCCTGCCTGGGCCAGGGTGCGTGCGGTGCCTCCTGTGCTCACCAGCTCCATGCCGGCCTGGTGGAGGCGCCGGGCGAAGTCTGCCACGCCTGTCTTGTCGTGGACACTTATCAGGGCACGCAAGGGAATCCTCGCTTTGTGGGAGTCGCTGTGGTCAAGAAGGCTAGCCTGGCTTCACGGCCACAAACAGCATACCAGCGCCCCTATGAAGGGGTCAACTGCTTGTACTGGTTCAGTACATATGAGACAGTCGGGCTATTTTAGGGACCAGTTCTGGGTGGTGCTTAGTAAGATACTGGGCTGGGGTGTTGTAGTCCAGGG
>DAOUBE010000139.1:0-7130 GCA_034432835.1 Dehalococcoidia bacterium
GGGCTGCCCCCCTCTGCTAGGGGTGTCAGGAGAGAATCCCCAAGGGCTCGCCCTTGACCCACACCTCCCTGAGGTGGTCACTAAGGTCATGTGACCAGGGATAGTGAAGAGTGGGTGCAGGGTGCACCCTGCCAGGGCGTGCCCTGGCGGGTGGGTGGGTCGAACACAACCCTTCTTGGGTGGCCGTAAGGACGGCTAAGAGAGGTGTCTTTACAAAGGGCTGGCCTAATAACCGGGGGAGTCCAGAGGGGCAAGGCCCCTCTGGTGGGGGTTTGGGGTACCCCCAACATACCGAGGGTGGGTGGGCGGGAAAGCCAAGGGACCATCTTGTTGTCCGAAAGAGGGTGCAGGGCGTGCCCCGCCGGGTGGGTGGGAGTAACCACAATCCATCTTGGGCTCCCAAAGAGGAGGGTCCAGGGCTCGCCCTGCCAGAGCACAGCCCTGTGGGGTGTGAAGGGACGAGGAAGGCCCCAGGGTGGACGGGCTAGCCTTCTACTGCTTCCAGTAGCGCTCCTCTTTCACGCGGAAGCCCTTGGGGGTAAGTCGCTCCTTCACGTCCTCGATCATTCCGGGATGGCCGCAGGCATAGACCAGGGTACTGTCAGGCTTCAGCCCGAACTTTTCGATGTACCTCTCCACGATGAGATTGACGCGGCCGGTCTCGCCCTTCCACCCCTTGTTCCGCTCCTCGGTGGGGCGGCTTATGGTGGTGACGTAGGTAAAGTTCTTGCTGTTCTGGGCCGCGATCTTCTCCAGCTCGTCTTTGTAGGTGAACTCGTCCTGGTAGCTGGCGCCGTGGAGAATGTAGAACCGATGGCTGCCCAGTCCCTGGTGGATGTACTGGCGCACCATACTCATGAAGGGTGCGATGCCGGTGACCGTGGCTACCAGCAGGTGGTTGGGGTACTTCTCCTCGAAGGTGAAAATACCCTTGGCCCTGGGGCGGATGGTCACCTTGTCGCCCACCTTGGCCTTCCAGAGCAGGGGCGTCAGGTTGCCGTCGGGCGGTGGCACCAGCTCCACGAACAGCTCGATGAGCGGCTCGTGGGGCGATGACACTATGGAGTAGGCACGCTCGATGCCTTGGAGGCCGATGGTGACATACTGGCCTGGCTTGAAAGTGAAGGCTACCTCTGGCTCCAGCCAGATGACGAACAGGTCATGGGTCACGTCCCGCCGCTTCACTATCGTGGCCGTGGGCAGGGCCGGCGCCGGTCTTGGTGATGCTGGTCTTGGTTGCTGTTGCATTATAACCCCCGCCCTAGCCCTCTCCAGGAGAAGGCTTTTTTGGAGTCCTCGTATTCGCCAAGGCAGCCAGAGTGGGGCCCTCCCACCTGGCTGCTTCATGTAAATTATACCTTGAAAGGTTTGCGGTTTGCCAGGTACAAGGGCTCCAACGCCCGGCGATATGGCCTAAAGAGCCCCCAGTACCTCAGACGCGCCGGACCGGGCTACTCTGGCCGAGGGCTAGCGGCCCGCCTTGACCACCCTGGCAGGGGTGATCACCAGGCCGGGGACCCGTGCCATGGGGTCCGGGTCCTCGCTGGCCTCCAGCTCTACCGCTAGCTGGCCGAACAGGTAGGTGATGTACAGGTGGCCTGGATAGACCTTCTCCGAAATCACCACTCGCGCCTTGACCCGGCCCTGGGGGATCTCCACCTCCACGGCGTCCCCCTGAGCCAGACCCAGGCGCTGGGCATCCTGAGGATGGACCTCTAGCTGCTCGTCCCGCTGGATGCGGTTCAGCTTGCCGTGGACTATCTTTATCTCCCGCTCCGACTGTAGCAGCACCCGGCCGGGGACCAGTAGCATGCCGTGGCCATTAGCCGAAAGCTTGGCCGTGGTCGTCCGTACGGGCATCAGACGGGCCCTCCCGTTGGGGAAGCCTTCGGCGTAGAGGATGGGAGTACCCTTGTGGGAGGCCTCGGGCACTGGCCACTGGAGGCCAGGGTACCACTTGTCCGAGTTCAGGACCTGGTTGGGCAGAGGGTTGTCCGTGGGCGGGCGAAGGGTGATGACGGCCTCGGCCTCCAGGCGCTCCAGGGAGACGCCGCCGTAGATAGGAGTCACCCTGGCCATCTCCTGGGTTATCTGGTTCGGGCTGGAGTACTCCAGGCCCTCCACCTTCAGCCGGCGGGCCAGCCGAGACAGCACCCACCAGACGGGCTTGGCCTCGCTGTTCTTTACCTCGATAGCCTGGTGCAGGGGCTGGATGCGCCGCTCCAGGTTGGTGTAGGTGCCCGTCTTCTCCGCAAAGGTGACCTCGGGCAGCACCACATCGGCATAGTGGGCGGCGTCCCTCAGGAAGATGTCCTGGACCACCAGGAACTCCAACTTCTTCAGCGCCTCGCCCACGTTACCCAGCTCGCCCTGGAACAGGTGGGCGTTGTCGCCCACCACCATCATGGCCTTGATGCCTCCGCTGGCGGCCGCCTGCACCATCTCCCGAAGGCCCAGGCCCGGGTTGGCCGGAACCTTGCGCTCAGCCCAGGCCTGCTCCACCTTGCGCCTGGCCTGGGGGTCGGCGACAGGCCGGTAGCCTGGCAGCAGATGGGGCACGCAGCCCACATCCCAGGCGCCCTGTTCGTTGGTACCCTGGCGCAGGGGGTACAGCCCTGTGGAAGGCCGCCCTATCTGACCGGTGAGCAGACTCAGGTTGGCCAGAGCCTGCGTACAGGCCTTGTGCAGCTCTGGCGGGATATTGTCCAGACCATAAATGATAGCCGAGGTCTCGGAGGTGGCGAAGGTGCGGGCGGCGGCCTCTATGTCCTTGCGGGCCACGCCCGTTTCCTTGGCCACGGCCTCCAGGTCCACAGCCTTTAGGGACCCTGCTAAGGAATCCAGCCCTTCGCAGTGCTGGGCCACCCAGTCCTGCTTCACCAGGCCCTGGTCCATCACTGCTTTTAGCAGGCCCGCCAGGAGGAGGGGCTCGGTGCCGGGCCTGGGACGCAGCCAGATATCGGCGTAGCGGGTCAGCTCCACCTCCCTGGGGTCGATGACAATGAGCTTGGAGCTGGCCCGGGCCACCCGCTTGACGGGCACGGCCACCACGTTCTGCTCCTCGGTGACGTTGGTGTTGAAGGCCAGGACGCACCGAGTCCTGTCCAGCTCCCAGATGGTGTTGGTGGCGCCGGCGTACCCCAGCATCTCCGCCAGGGGGGCCGCCAGGTCGGGCCGGGTGTTGGTGCTCACGTCCACGTTGTTGCTGCCCATGACCGCCCGGGCGAACTTCTGGGCCAGGTACAGCTCTTCGTTGGTGCACTTGGCCGAGGCTACCAGGGCAAACTGGTCGCCCTTGTAGTTGCGCAGCTTCTCCGCCACCAGGCCCAGGGCCTCGTCCCAGGTGGACTCCACAAGCTGGCCGTTCTTGCGCACCAGGGGCTTCCTCAGTCGCTCCTTGCGGTTGATGAAGTCCATGCCGAACTTGCCCTTATAGCAGGCCTGGCCCCGGTTGGCTGGTGCGTTGAGCTCAGGGATGGCGCGGATGACCTTCCCGAAGCGGTTCACCTCCAGGTTGAGCTGGCAGCCCACGGGGCACTGGTTACACACGGTGTGTACCACCCGCTCGGCCTTCTCCCACTTGTAGTCCTTTTCCACCAGGGCGCCCACGGGGCACACGTCCACGCAGGCGCCGCAGAACTCACAGCCCGACTCCAGCAGGGAGGTGCCGAAGGCGGTGCCCACCAGCGCCTTGCCCGAGCGCTCGGTGAAGGTGATGGCATCGTCCCCGCGCAGCTCAACGCAGGCGCGGACGCACCGCCCGCAGACTATGCACAGATTGTAGTCTCTGTCGTAGAAGGGGTCTGAGGTCTCAAGGGGCAGGCTGCGGTATTTGTAGTTCAGGGGCGACTCCAGGTCCATGGTGTGGTACCGGGTGGTGTCCTTGAACTCGCACCGTTCGTTCTTGGGGCAGGTGACGCACCGGTCGGTGACGGCCACGTGGCGCAGGCAGATGTCCTGGGGTCCACAAAGCTCGATGCGGTGGCAGGTCAAGCAGCCGTGGGGGTGCTCGGCCAGGAGCAGCTCCATGACCGTGCGCCGCACCTGCTCCACGGGCTGGGTGCGGGTCTTCACCACCATGCCGTCCTGGACGGGGACGGTGCACGAGGCCTGGTAGCCGCGGCCTCCTTCGATCTCCACCACGCACATGCGGCAAGCCCCATAGGGCTTCATGCCCGGGTGGTAACACAGGTAGGGGATGTAGATGCCGGCCTCTATGGCGGCTTCCAACAGCATCTTCCCCGGCCTGGTCTTTATCTGCTTGCCGTCGATGGTGATGGTAAGTTCGTTATCCGCCATTTAGTCACCCCTTGCTTCGAATGGGCCTCACTTCAACCCTGGGTTAGCCGAGGCATTGGGTCACCCTCTCACAAGGAGAGGGGACAGGCGCGAGAATCCTTGACAAAACGTTCACCGCCGGGTCCTGGCAGGTGTTACCACAGGGCCCTGGCACCGGCCGGTGGCACACCGGTGGCCACCTATGTGCTCGTCGAACTCCTGGCGGAAGTAGCGCAGGGCCGAGGAGACGGGGTTGAACCCTAGCTGGCCGTGGCCGCACAGGGAGCCGGCCTGCATGTTGGTGCCCACCATGCGCATCAGCTCCAGGTCTCCCGGCCTGGCCTTGAACCGAGTGATGCGCTCCAGGATTTCCAGCAGGTGGCTCATGCCCGTCCGACAGGGGAAGCACTTGCCACACGACTCGAACTGGCAGAAGGCGATGAGGGCGCGGGTCAGGTCCACGGCGCAGGCATCCTCGTCGGCCACGATGATGCCTCCCGAGCCCAGGATAGCTCCGGCCCTGGCCATGGCGTCGAAGTCTAGCTGGGTGCCCAACTGCTCGGCGCCCAGCACGCCGCCCAGAGGGCCGCCGGTCTGGAGCAGCTTCACCTTCTTCCCACCCGGCGGGCCTCCCGCCACTTCGTTGACCACCTGCTCCAGGGTCAGGCCCATGGGCACCTCCACCATGCCAGGATAGGTCACGTTTCCGCTGAGGCAGAGGATGGCGGTACCCTTGCTCTTCTCCGTACCGATGCTGGCGAACCAGTCGCCGCCCTTGGCCACTACCTCGGGTACGTAGGAGAGGGTCTTGACGTTGTTAATGTTGCTGGGCTTACCAAAGAGGCCCACTTGGGCGGGGAAGGGCGGGCGGAAGCGAGGCATGGCCCGCTTGCCCTCAATGGCCTCCATTAGGGCCGTCTCCTCGCCCGCCACGTAGGAGTCGCCGGTGAGGGCTACCTCCATGTCAAAGCTGAAGTTGCTGCCCATGATGTTCTTGCCCAGGAACCCCAGCTCGTAGGCCTGCTCGATGGCGCGCCACGTCCGCTCAATGGGGCCCTCATGGCCGTGGCGGATGAACACGTAGCCGTAGTGGGCACCCGTGGCGTAGCCTGCCAGGATCACCCCCTCCACCAGAGTATGAGGGTCACTATCCAAGATGCCCTTGTCATTAAAGGCGCCTGGGTCACCCTCCTCACAGTTGCACAAGATGTACTTCACCGGTGCGTTGGAGCGGGCCAGGAAGTTCCACTTGGTTCCCGTGGGGAAAGCGGCTCCCCCGCGGCCCCTCAGACCGGACTTGGTCACCTCCTCCCGTGTCTGGTCGGGGGTGAGCTGGGTCAGGGCCTTGTGCAGGGCCGTGTACCCCCCGTTGGCGATATACTGGTAGATGTCGTAAGGGTCGATGGTGCCCGCGTTACGCAGGGCCACGCGCACCTGGGGGCGCATCATGGGGTGGTCCTTCAGGTTCTTGATACCGTCCACGGGCTTGTCGCCCCAGTAGCCCAGGGCCAGCTCCCTGTTGGGAGCCTTCTTGCCCAGGTGGGCGTCCAGGATGGCCGGGACCTTGTCCTGGGTCACGTTGCCATAAAACACACGGGTGCCACCCGGGAGGGTCACGTCCACCAGTGGCTCGGCAAAACACATGCCGAAGCAGCCCACCTGGCTGACGGTGGCTTTGGCGTTCCTGCGCCTCAGTTCCTCCTCTATGGCCCGGAGGGTGTCCAGGGCGCCAGCGGCCTTGCCGCAAAGGGCGGTGCCCACCCGGAACCAGGGGGGGTCTCCCCTGGTCAGGGCCTCCCACCGTTTTGTGGCCTCGGCCTTTATCTCCTCAAAGCTCTTGGGCATATCTGCGCCTGCCTTTAAGGTATCCTTATGGCGTGATGGTATATGGGTCCCTAGCTGGAGCGGCGCCTGGCGTCCCTTCCCCCCTGGGGCTGGGCTTTGGGCTGATGGTGGCCGTTGTGGCCGGTGCCGTCCAAGCCCTTTAGAATCTCCCTGATCCTCTCGGGGGTCATGCGGCCCATGAGCTGGTGGTCAACGCTGATGACCGGGGCCTGGGCGCAGGCCCCCAGGCAGGTGTTGAAACCCAGGCTGACCCGTCCGTCGGGCGTATCGCCCTCGTTGGCCAGGCCCAGGGCATCCAAGGCCGCCTTACCTATTCCCATGGCGCCCATAATGTGGCAGGGCGCGCCCCAACATACCTCGACACGGTGCCTGGCGGGAGGGGTGAACCGGAAGTTAGTGTAGAAGGAGGCGACGCCCCAGACGTCGTTGATGGTGGAATCGGTGACACGGGCCACCTCTTCGATGGCCTCTTTGGGGAGGTACCCTAGCTCGTCGAACACTGCCAGGAGAGAGGAGAGAACGGTGCGGGTCTTGGGTTTCTGGTTCTGGATGGCCTTCAGGATGCGTTCACGGAGCTCGGTGTTCTCGCCCGCCAAAGGTGGCCTCCTGGCAGTCGTGAATTTTACCACTAATAGTTTGTGCGAATGATACCATAAGGAAGCTGCGCTTTCAATGCAGCCAGGCCTGCCCCAGGCAGGGCTTGCCTGGTGAGAGGACACGGGGTCGGGTGCTTAGGGTAGCCTGCCCTCCCTTCCCTTGCTGGTGGACAACCCTTATTCCGGCCGGGCCGGCCAGCGCACTTGCCGATTATTCCACTAGTTACTCCATGCGCCGCTGACGGGGAGAAGCCAGGGGCCCCCAGGGGTGCGGGCGCCCGCGGCGGTGGCCATCGGCCTAGCCGCCATCCTGGAGCAGCAGCCGTACCACGTCCTGGCCCAGGCGGACGCTGTAGTTGGTGCCCCGGTCTTCGGGGTAGATCTGGGTGGTGTTGGCCAGGTAGAGGCCGG
>DAOUBE010000140.1:0-7200 GCA_034432835.1 Dehalococcoidia bacterium
GGGCTGCCCCCCTCTGCTAGGGGTGTCAGGAGAGAATCCCCAAGGGCTCGCCCTTGACCCACACCTCCCTGAGGTGGTCACTAAGGTCATGTGACCAGGGACAGTGAAGAGTGGGTGCAGGGTGCACCCTGCCAGGGCGTGCCCTGCCGGGTGGGTGGGACCAACCATACCCCTTCTTGGGTGCCCCAAAGAAGAGGGTGCAGGGCACGCCCTCTCATCCCCAGCCGCTAGGGCTGCGCTAGCGGCGCCAGCGCTGCTCCTCCGTGGGCACAGCCTCTGCTGGCTCCTCTGCCCCCATGAACCCCACCGACATGAACTCGGCCTGGGCCGCCCGGATAGCCTCCAGCTCTGGGTGCGCCACCTCTGGCCCGGCCAGGTGGGGCACCGGTTGTGTGGTGGAAGGCAGGAAAGCCTTGGTGACACCTAGGGCAGAGTCCGTCATCTCCATAGAGCGGGAGCCGTCGGGCTCCAGCCCGGTGAGGGCCCGGATGCAGTCTATGTTCTCCGGGATGGCGATGGCCTCGTTGTGGACCTGGAAGGTGATGTACACCTCGCGGTCATCGGTGGCCAAGGCATCCTCCCAGACGGCCACCTCCCACATATCGCCCCGGGGCCTTCCCATGTCCCTCATAAGTTCAATGACGGAGTTGAGGGCCACCAGGCCTTCGCTGCCCCGGACGAAGGCGATGCGGGGTTCGTCCCAGAGGGCGTCCCGCAGATCGTCCAGGCTCACGGGGCGGTTGGTCTCCACCATAGCGAAGTGGATGTGGCTGATATTGTAGGGGCCTGCCGCCGCCAGGGTAGTGATATCCAGGTCCGGAATCACCGTCTGGGCATCGGGGCCCTGGTGGCTGGGGACCTTGGTCTCGGGGATGACGGTGTTGATCATGCCGTTCTTGTGGGACTCCCAGGGGTCGGTGCCGCGGCGGAGCAGGACGGCCCGGGCGCGCTTCACCCAGCCCCGGCGGTGGAGGGCGTGCATGACGCGGCACAGGCCGGTGGTGTTGCAGGAGACCACACGGGCGTACTGGCGGTTGAGGGCCTCCTGGTAGTTCACCTGGGCCACAAAGGAGAGGCCGGCCAGCTCATGCTTCTCCCCGCCCTGCCAGATGGCCTTGACACCGGCGGCCTGGTAGCGCTCCTTGTTCTTGGCACCAATGCCTTTGGGGGTACAGTCCACTACTATATCTACCTGCTTGAGCAGGTCGTCCAGGGTACCCTGGACAGGTATGCCTGCCGCCTCCATCTCGGCGCGCTTCTCAGGGAGCGAGGCGTAGATAGGGTAGCCCCACTCTACGGCCACCCGGATGCGGTAGTCAGACACCACGTCAGCGATGCCCACCAGGTCCATATCTTCCTGGATGCTGACGGCGTCGGCCACCCGCTTACCGATAACCCCGTAGCCGTTAACGGCCACGCGAATCAAGCGCTCTTCCATGTCACCTCCCTGATAGTTAACATAAGACACATTGTAGCCTACACACGGAAAGTGTGGCACGGCTGGACGGGAGGTGTCATCAGACTGTGACTGAACCGTTGCTTTGGGGTGGGGGGCCTACGGCCGAACCACGGAGCCGTCGGCCCGGCGGTCCTCGGCCACGTAGATGGGCCTCCTGAGCCGCTCCGGGTCCACCAGCCGCCTAGCCTTCTCCTCGTCGATGTCGATGCCCAGCCCTGGCCTGTCGCTGAGGTAGAAGTAGCCGCCTTCGAACTCAGGATGGCCCGGGAAGGCCTCCAGCTCCTCGGGCTTGAACCAGTTCTCCTCCTGGATACCAAAGTTCCAGCAGGCCATGTCCAGGTGCAGGGAGGCCGTGAGGTTTATGGGGTCGGTATTGCCGCCCTCCTGCCAGGCTGTCTGCACTCCGAACCACTCGCACAGGTGGGCGATCTTCTGGGCCTGAGTGATGCCCCCCACCTTCGACACTCGGGTGCGGATGAAGTCTATCAGCCGCTCGGTGATAAGGGGCATCCACTCGTTGCTGTTGACGAAGAGCTCTCCCATGGCCATGGGGGTAGCGCACTGCTGGCGGATGAGCCGGAAGTAGGCGATCTGCTCCGGCGGGAGGGCGTCCTCCAGGAAGAACAGCCGGTAGGGCTCCAGCCTCTTGGCTAGCTGCACCGCCATGTTGGGGCGCAGGTGCTCGTGGACGTCGTGGGTCAGCTTGACGCCGAAGCCCAGCTTCTTGCGCAGGTAGTCGAACATGTTGACGATGTTCTCCACGTACAGCTCGTCGTCAAACACCTTGTCCATGGGCCAGGCGTTCTTGGGCAGGTGGGCCCTGTCGGCGGGGATGAAGCCGCCGCCTCCGTAGGGGCCAAGCTGGCAGCGGATGTGCTGGAACCCCTCCTCCATGTACCGCCGCACGTCCTCTTCCAGGGCCTCCAGGGTCTCGCCGCTGGCGTGGGCGTAGGCGGGCACGGCGGAGCGGCAGGGGCCGCCCAGAAGCTGGTACACGGGCATCCCCGCCTCTTTGCCCTTGATGTCCCACAGGGCGATGTCTATGCCTCCCAGGGCCGAGTTGAGGATGGGGCCGGAGCGCCAGTAGCCGCTGGTGAAGGTGGACTGCCAGATGTCCTCGATGTGGCTGGGGTCTCTACCGATGAGGCGGGGCTTGAACCACTCCTCCAGGGCGGCCACCACGGCGCCCGGGGCGTTGTACTGGTGGGCCGAGCCGATGCCATAGAGTCCGTCCTGGTCGGTGATGATTTTGACGACAATCCAAGTGCCGGCCGGCCTGGTGCGGATGACGCGGATGTCTTTGATCCTGGTCATGAGACCTCCTGCTGGAGCGATGGGAGCGGTTGGGCGCATTTTATTGGCGGGCCCCGGGGCCGTCAACCGCCGGCCGGGGCACGGCCCCGGCAGGGTTTACCCTGCGCCCACTCTGCGCCTTCCCTGGTCACATACCCTTAGTGACCACCTCAGGGAGGCGTGGGTCAAGGGCGAGCCCTTGGGGATTTTCCCCTGGCATCCCTAGCAGGGGACAGTGTCCCCTGCACCCCTGCTGGTTGCCCAGGCAGGCACTGTAGCCAAGGCTGGAGGTGTGCTGCCTGAAGCCCCCGAATTCTACGCCTGCCGACGGACTTCGCAACCCCTTCGGGTGTTAGGCCTTGACCTCTGGTACCCGGCCTCTATCCGTAGATGCAATTCACCTGCTCGAAGTTGCCTCCCACTATGGGCCGGGCCTCCACCTCCAGCCACTTCTCCAGGATCTCGGTGTACAGGCCACGGAAGTCGAAGTTGTAGGCCAGGTCCCCCTCCACCAGCCGGTTGGCCTCTAGGGACGGGTACTCATTGTAGTGCCCACCCTTGACCCGGTCGCCAATGAGGAAGGCCACGCCCCCGGAGCCGTGGTCGGTGCCTGTACCGTTGTCCTTCACCCTTCTGCCAAACTCGGAGAACATAAGAATAACCACGTCCTCGGACGCCTGGTGCTCCTTCAGGTCCTGGTACAGGTCGTACACGGCGCCGGAGATGTCTCTCCACAACCGCTCCTGGATGGCCACCTCGTTGGTGTGGGTGTCGAAGCTGCCGTGCTGGGTGTAGAAGATGCGGGTACCCAGGCCGGCCAGGAACACCTGGGCCACCCCACGCAGGCTCTGGGCGATGGGGTTGGCGGCGTATTCCACGGTGGAGGAGTACTTTTGGGGCGCTGTCCTCAGGATATCAGCCCCCTTGAGGGCGTCCAGGCCGGTCTTGCTCAGGTAATCCATCACCCACCCGCTGCCCACGGTGGGCGTGTACATGCGGGCGAAGGCCTCCAGCACCTGGCTCCGCTCCTCTTCCGCTTGAATGCTGGTCAGCAGGCCGTAGCTCTCCAGGTTGCTCACCGAGGCCACCGGCGCCCCCTTGGCCGCCAGGGCGCGGGGCAGCCCGTTGCCGAAGTTGACGGCGGTGACCACGTTCTCGCCCCGGGGGTCCAGCTCACGGATGGCCCGTCCCAGCCACCCCTCTTCTCCCACCCGGGCCGGCTCAGCGGTATGCCAGATATCCATGGAGCGAAAGTGGGAGCGGTTGGGGTTGGGGTAGCCGATACCGTGGATGATGGCCACCTTGCCCTGGTCCCACAGCTCCTTAATGGGGCCCATGCCCGGGTTTAGGGCGTAATTATCGTCTATGAACACCATCCTGTCGTCGGGGATTCGGATGTGGGGCCGGTTGTCCCGGTACAGCGGGTCGTTATAGGGGATGACGCAGTTCAGATAGTCGTTGCCTCCTGAAAGCTGGAGCACCACCAGCGCTGGCTTCCGGTTATTCCCCATGGCCTTGGCCTCCTTCCCGTCGGCTGTAGTCATTGCCTGGTCACCCTCCCCTAAGCCCTAAGAATGTGGGGTTAGGGAAAGGCGGATAACCCTAGGGAACAAGCCCCAGACCTCGGGCAGTCCAGGCTACCCGGACTGCGCATTCTCGAAAGCACCTCAGGAATCCGTCGTCAACCTGGCTCACTCCCTCCTGTACACCTGGAACCGATGGCGGTTGCTCTCCAGCACGTACAGTCTGCCCTGGCGGTCCAGCTTGACGGAGATGGGCCCCCAGAAGTAGGGCTCGGTGCGGGCCGAGACCTCGTAGGGGTCGTCGGTGTCCACCTGCACGTAAGGGTTGAACAGGGCCCGGGCCTCCAGCTCGTCCTGGTTGGCCCGCAGGTACTCCACAGCCCACGGTGAAAGGGTGGCCTGGCCCCGCAGCTTCAGCACGAAGGTGCCATCGGGGGCCAGCACCTGGACCCGGTGGTTGCCCCAGTCGGCCACATAGATATAGCCATCGCCGTCCACGGCCACGCTGGAGGGCCTATGGAACTGGCCGTCGCCCCGGCCTGGGGAGCCGAAGCTGGCCAGGAACCTGCCCTCCGCCGAGAACTTCTGGATGCGGTCGTTGCGCCAGTCGGCCACGTACACGTTGCCATCGTGGCCTACGGTTATGCCCCAGGGTAGGTTGAACTGGCCGGGGCCGCTGCCGAAGCTGCCCCACTGGCCCAGGAACTTCCCGTCCGGGGTGAACCGCTGCACGCGGTGGTTCTTATGGTCCACCACGTAGAGGGTGTCCTGGGCGTCCAGGGCCAGGCCTGAAGGCCCATCCAGCTCTCCGCGGCCGTGGCCGTGGGTGCCCCAGTGGTCCAGGTAGTTGCCGTCCTTGTCGAAAATGGTGATACGGTGGAGGTGCTCGTCGGCCAGGTAGAGGCGGTCCTGGCTGTCGAAGGCCAGGGAGGTAGGCCATATGAACTGGCCCGGGCCGGAGCCGTAGCCACCAAAGTGCCCGAAGTACTGGTGGTCCACACCGGCGATGCCCACCCTCACGCCCAGGGGCTCGTCGGCGTTGCTGCGGCTGACCACATAGACCTTGCCCTCGCTGCTGATGGCCATGTCCACGGGCAGGGTGAAGCCCCGGCCCTCCACGGCCATGAAGCCCACGGTGTGGCTGTACCTAAGGTCCAACCTCTTGCCGCCGGCCACGGTAGCCATAAGCCACCTCCGCAAGGATGGGGGATTGGGGTGCAGGGTTGGCCCCTGCCTACGCTAGCTGGTACTCCCTGGTGGTCACCACGAGCTGGAGCATGGTCACCACCCCCTCCTCCGCCCTGGGAGACTCCTGGCCCTGGAAGCGCAGGTCGCCCCATCTCTGGGCGTACTCCACCAGGCCCTGCCTGGTCTCCTCCGACACCTCCATAGGCCCCACGGCGTCCAGGCAGAGGTCCACCAGTCGCTCCGGGGAGACGGGGCCTTCCCCCGCCTGGGCCTTGATCCAGTCCAACATGGCACGCACACCCGGCTTAGTGGTGTCGCCCATGATCTTGCTGGCGAAGTTTATGCGCTGCACCAGGTTGCCCGTGTTAATCCACTCGCTGCCGCCCTGCCACCCCTCCACGCTGGGCGGGCTGAGCAGCGTCTGGCCCATGTAGGAGCAGACCCGGGCGGCGTTATACACCTCTATGGAGGGCCACTGGAGGTCTCCCGCTAGCCTGAGGATGCCCACCACCAGCTCCGCTGGACTCTTGACCCTGGCCAGGCGGGCCGATTTGAAGAAGTCCGACAGGAACATGGCCCGCAGCATGGCCTTGATGCTGTAGCCCGATTGGAAGTAGGCATCGCTCATGACCTTGATGGCCTGGGGGTCGCGGGGGGGCACGTAGGGCCACTGGGGCACTGGAGGCTCGTCGGCCACGAAGAAGTGGTATAGATGGCGGGAGATGAAGCGGGCCGTGGCGGGCTGCTTGCAGATAATGTCTATAACTTCCTGGCCGTCGAAGGGGCCCCGTTCTCCCAGGAACACCTTCTCACCGTCGTCGTGGTCGTCCTCGCGATATTGGAACTGCCAGGCGATGTAGCCGTAGGGACGGGCCGTGTTGTTGCGCATGCGGATGGACATGTACTCCGGGTTGGCTACTGTCCAGCCTGTGAAGGCGCGGGAGCACTCCTTGATGTCCTGCTCGGTGTAGTTGCCCACGCCCATGGAGAACAGCTCCAGGATTTCGCGGCCGTAGTTCTCGTTGATGGCGCCCTTGTGGTTGTCCTGGTTGTCCAGCCACATGATCATGGCCGGGTCTCGGGAGAGCTGGACCAGCAGGTCGCGGAAGCTGCCCAAGCCGTACCGGCGGAACATGGCTATCTGGCTGACCATGACCTTGTTCTGGATAAGCTTGGAGGCCCCCGTTGCGAAGACCCGGTGCCAGAAGAGGGCCATCTTCTCCTGGAGGGGTGCCTTGGTGGTGACCATCTTGTAGATCCAGTAGCCGCCGCCGGCCGAGCCTACCCGCAGGTCAGACATGTCCACATGGTAGCGGCGGATGAGGTCGTCGGGCATAGACTGGGGGTCGCCGGGTTCCAGCAGCTCCTCCACGGTGGCCTCGTAGCCTTTGGCCAGGTAGCGCTCCAGCTCCTCCCGTGTGGCGCCGAAGCCAGCCCGCCGCAGCAGGTGGGCCATAAGCGCTACGTCTTCGCGGGTCCTCACCGTAGCCATAGAGGGCCTCCTCTATAGAGAGTCTGCTATTGTTAAGAGATCGGGCTCGCTGCATAAGGCGCCATAATGACTGGGGCAGCGAGGGCATTTGGGTGGTGATGGGGCGTCCTATATTCTAGTGGGATACGCTCCAGGTGTCAAACTTACGTAAACAAACGTGGTGTGTCCTTTAGCTGGGTGCTACCCTCTCTTTCCCCTAGATTCTTCCGTCGTTGTGCTCCCTCAGAGTGGCCCTTCATCCCTAG
>DAOUBE010000141.1:0-11096 GCA_034432835.1 Dehalococcoidia bacterium
CCCTGGACTACAACACCCCAGCCCAGTATCTTACTAAGCACCACCCAGAACTGGTCCCTAAAATAGCCCGACTGTCTCATATGTACTGAACCAGTACAACACCTTGGCGGACGATATAGAATAGAGTAAAATAGGCACGCGAGTGTGACACCGCTCACGTGTTCCTGGCGTGACCTATGACCCGGACGGGGCCGCCCTGGCCCTTACCTGGAGTTCATCGTGGAGTCGAAGGATGAAGATTGCGGTACCTAAGGAGGTCGCCCCCAACGAGCGCCGAGTAGCCCTAATCCCAGAAGCGGTGGCAAAGCTCACACAGATGCAGCACCAGGTCCTGGTGCAGGCAGGCGCTGGCCAGGCCGCCCGCTTCTCCGATGACCTCTATGCCAACGCTGGCGCCAGCCTGGTAAAGGACGTCCAGGACCTCTACCAGCAGGCCGACATCGTCCTC
This sequence comes from Dehalococcoidia bacterium, assembly GCA_034432835.1. Classification (GTDB taxonomy): domain Bacteria; phylum Chloroflexota; class Dehalococcoidia; order Lucifugimonadales; family DAOUBE01; genus DAOUBE01. The sequence goes on from DAOUBE010000141.1 coordinate 449, forward strand.
AAGGTGCAGCGACCCATGGAGCACCCAGACCTGGGCAAGCACGAGGCGGACCTTCTCCGTCCTGGCTCCATCCTCATAGGATTTCTGGAGCCCCTTAGCCACCCCGACACCATTCAGAAGCTTGCCCAGCGGAACATCACCGCCTTCAGCATGGAGAACATCCCACGCATCGCCCGGGCCCAGAGAATGGACGCCCTCTCCTCCATGAGCTCCATCGCCGGTTACAAGGCCGCCCTCATAGCCGCCTCGTCCCTGGGCAAGTTCTTCCCCATGATGATGACCGCCGCCGGCACCATTCCCCCGGCCAAGGTGCTGGTGCTGGGGGCAGGGGTGGCCGGCCTCCAGGCCATCGCCACTGCGCGCAGGCTGGGCGCGGTGGTGGAGGCCTACGATGTCCGCCCGGTGGTGAAGGAGCAGGTGGAGAGCCTGGGGGCCAAGTTTGTGGAGCTGCCACCCCTGGAGGAAAAGGTGGAAGTGGCCGGAGGCTACGCCCGGGAGCTGTCCGAAGAGGCCCAGCGCCGCCAGCGAGAGCTTATCCACGCCCACGTCAAGGAGTCCGATGTGGTGATTACCACCGCCCTGGTGGTGGGCAGGAAGGCCCCCCTTCTGGTCACCGAGGCCATGGTCAAGGACATGAGGCCGGGTTCGGTCATCGTGGACCTGGCCTCCGAGGCCGGCGGCAACTGCGAGCTTACCCGCGCCGGTGAGACCATCGAAAAGTACGGCGTTATCATCCACGGGCCCCTGAACCTGCCCAGCAGCATGCCCGTCCACGCCAGCCAGATGTACTCCAGGAATATATCCAGCCTGTTACTCCTGCTCCTCAAAGACAACCAGGTCAACCTGGACTTCCAAGACCAGATAATCAACGACTGCTGCATCACCCACCAGGGCCAGGTCCGCCACGCCCCCACCCAGGCCCTGCTGCAGCAGGGTGCCACAAAGGACTCCTCCCAGGCCGAGAGAAAGGGGTAGCTTGTATGGAGACTAGCCTCCTCTTACCGCTGTATGTGCTTGTCCTGGCCATCTTTGTGGGATTTGAGGTCATCAGCAAGGTACCACCTATCCTGCATACACCCCTCATGTCTGGCGCCAACGCCATCTCCGGTATCACCATCGTGGGGGCCATGATCGTGGCGGGCGAAGGTCACCCTGCCCTGACCACTGCACTGGGGATCCTGGCGGTAGCCTTGGCGACCATTAACGTGGTAGGTGGCTACATGGTGACCGATAGGATGCTTCAGATGTTCAGGCGGGGGCCACAGCGGGGTCCTTCCAAGGAGCAGTAAGAGTTGGAAAGATCTGAGATCATCGCTTACTTCTATTTACTGGCCGCGGCCCTATTTATCTGGGGGTTAAAGCAGATGAGCTCCCCGGCCACTGCCCGGAGGGGGAACCTGCTATCGGGCATAGGGATGCTCATCGCCATTGTGGCTACTCTATTTGAGGCACAGGTCATTAGCTACTGGCAGATCGCCTTGGGCATCGTGGTCGGCGGGTCCATAGGCACCTTTATGGCACGCACGGTCAAGATGACTGCTATGCCTCAGATGGTAGCCCTCCTCAACGGCTTTGGTGGGGCGGCCTCTGCCCTAGTGGCAGGAGGGGAGTTCTTCCGGACCTTGCTCACGGATGGTGGCTTCCAGCTAGGTACCTCCGTCGCCATTGTGCTGGGCGTACTGATAGGCTCGGTGACCTTCACGGGCAGCGTCATGGCCTTTGCCAAACTCCAAGAGCTGGTGCAGACCAGGCCCATCACCTATCGCTTCCAGAACCAGTCTAACCTGCTTCTCTTTCTGGCCATCGTAGGCATGATGGTGTACCTGGTGGTGGCCCCCAGCAACTGGCCCCTGTTCATTGTCCTGGTCCTGGCTACCCTGGTGCTGGGGGTGTTGCTGGTCATCCCTATAGGCGGTGCCGACATGCCCGTGGTCATCTCCCTGCTGAACTCTTACTCTGGTGTAGCGGCGGCGGTGGCGGGCTTTGTGTTCAGCCCGCCCAACCTGATGCTGGTCATAGCCGGCATGCTGGTGGGAGCCGCTGGGCTTATCCTGACTCAGCTAATGTCCAAGGCCATGAACCGCTCCCTGGCCAATATCTTCTTCGGTGCCTTTGGCAAGATCGCGCCCGCCACGGCGGGGGGGCGTGTCCTGTCGGGCGACCACACCATCCGGGAGGCTACGCCCGAGGACGTGGCCATACTCCTTTCCTACGCCCAAAATGCCATCATCGTGCCAGGCTACGGTCTGGCGGTGGCCCAGGCCCAGCACGAGGTGGCGGAACTGGCCAAGTTACTGGAGCAGAAGGGGGTCAACGTCAAGTTCGCCATCCACCCCGTGGCGGGTCGGATGCCAGGGCACATGAACGTCCTTCTGGCCGAGGCCAATGTACCCTACGATAAACTGTACGACTTGGAGCAGATCAATCCCGAGTTCGACCGTACCGATGTGGTGTTGGTCGTGGGCGCCAACGACGTGGTGAACCCAGCAGCCCGCAACGTCCCCGACAGCCCCATCTATGGCATGCCCATCCTCAACGTTGACCATGCCAAGAACATAGTGGTTCTCAAGCGAAGCATGAACCCTGGCTTCGCCGGAATAGAGAATGACCTGTTCTACAACCCCAAGACCCGCATGCTCTTTGGCGATGCCAAGAAATCGGTGGCCAGCCTCATCGCTCAGGTCAAGAATATGCAATAGCCTCGGTAGGGTCTCATTGCCTAGCGCGCCCTGGCCGTGGTCAGGGGCTCCAGAGGGGTTAGCTTTGGCCAGGCCGGTATCAGCCTCTATTGGTGGTGGCCATCCTACTTCCGTCACCTTCTCCCAAAAGTAGGGAAAGGGCCTCTTGTGGAGGGGAGAAGGAGCATAACACCTTGGCGATAGCAGGGTCCGGGCAGGGTAGCCCCCACCGGTTGAACCACACGGGCCGGATCCCCGCGCCGTGGGCCCCCAGCACGTCGGCCTCCCAGGAGTCGCCCACCATCACCGCCTCCTGTGGCTGGCAGCCAGACCAGTGTAGGGCGAGCTGGAATATGGCCGCCGAGGGCTTCATGGCCCCAGCTCGCTCCGAGGTCACCAGGAAGTCTATAAGGGAGTCCAGCTTGCAGTGGCGCAGCTTGTCCCGCTGCTCCTCATGCAAGTTGTTGCTCACCACGCCTATCTTCACCCGCCCCTTGAGCCGCTCCAGCAGGGCTGCTGCACCTGCCACCGGCCGGCGGACCCGTTGGTACACCGTCCTGTAGTGCTGGGCCATGCGGGCCGCCTGCTCCTGGGTCAGGGCCTCACCGTAAAGCTGGAACAACTGGCGGAAGCGCTGGGTGCGGGCCTCCTCCAGGGTCAAACGCCCTGTCAACACCTGGAAGTGGCCCTCGTCTATCAGACGGAAGAAGTGGCCGGCCAACTCGTCCAGAGGGCGCTCCCTGAGGGAGGGGTGCTCCCGCCTTACCGCCTCCAGGGCCTCCAGGCTGGTGCCCCGGTGGTCGAAGAGGGTATCATCCAGGTCGAAGAGGACGGTCTTAATAGGGCCCGCCATCATACCGTCCCTGCTCCCGGCGGGGCCTCTTAGGTGGACTCGGGCGTGGCGTAGTAGAGGGAGCCCTTGGAGCCCAGCAGCACCAGGTCAGTCCTGGCCCGGCCCTGGGCCCCCGCCGGCCCCAGGCTGACGATGGCCGAGGGGCCGTGGGGCCAGCTGACCGCTGTCACACAGCGGCCGTCGCCCTGGCTGTCCACCAGGTAAACGCTCTCCGGCGGCTCTCCACCAAACCAGCCGCTGGCTATGGTTATCAGTATCTCCAAGGATGCCCTGACCTGGGTGGGGCTGCCGGGTACCTGGACCGTGAAACGGGCGAAGGACGGCCGGCCCAGGCGTCCCTGGGCCAGGACGTGCCCCACCGCCGCCGCCAGCAACTCCCACTCTTTGTGCTTAGCCAAGTACCCCCTCCTTCACTAACTGCCAGGGCAGAGCGTATCTCCGTCAAGCACCAGACCACTATCACAACCCAAAAACAGGCCAGTTACCGGCCTAGACAACGGCAACGATTATTGTGCTGGGCGGCCCACGGTGTCAAGGCAAATCCTTTACTGGAATTATGTATTACACCTATCTAGGGTGCTCTGTGGCACTCCTGGCGGACTGATGCCGATGTATCCGACGGTCCTGCCCTCCCCACGCCGCCATGGATAGGCCGGCCGCCCAGATGGCGTGGTGCGGGCGAGCCCCAGCCCGCCACCCTTCTCTTGCCCTGGCCACCGCCTCCCTGGCACAGGCCGCGGTCCGTATTTGACATTATGTCATATGACCGATATCATCAAAAATTATGGTATGGCCCTCAGGCGCTGAGGGGTGCCAACTGGAGGGGTGGTGGATGCCTGAAGAGCCATACAACTACCACACCTGCCGTCGCCACATGGCGCGGGAGAAGCTCTCCTTCCCCAATGGCCCTGGGCCCGGGGCCTCGGCGCCTGACTTCAGCCTTGTGCTACTTTCCGGCGGACACTTTCACCTGTCTGACCAGGTGGGGCGCTGCCCGGTCCTGATGGAGTTCGCCTCCATCACCTGCCCTATGACCGCCGGCTCCAGGCCCGCCCTCAAAGACCTCTTCCGCGACTTCAGTGACCACCTCACCTTCCTGTCCATCTACGTGCGGGAAGCCCACCCGGGCGAAAGGTATCCCCACCACACCAGCTACGACCAGAAGCTGCGCCACGCCCAGGACTGGCTGTACCATGACGGCATCTCCTGGCTGGTGGCGGTGGACACCCTGGACGGGGCCGTGCACCGCGCCTACGGCGGTATGTCCAACCCCGCTTACCTCATCGATACCTCCCGGCACGTGGCCTTTCGCGCCCTGTGGGCAGGTCAGGAGGGGCTACTGCGGAGGAAGATAGCCGGGCTCCTGGAACGGGAGGCCACCGGCGAGGTGCCCGCCGACCTGGGGCAGCAGCGTAACCGGGTGATTCCTCTCATCCACGGCGCCGCCGAGTTCGATTACGCCCTGGCCCGGGGTGGAAGGAAGTCCGTAGAGGACTTCCGCCGCGCCATGGGTCCTTTGGTGTATGGAGTTGCCAAGTTAATGAGCAAGGTGAGAACCTTGGTCAACCCGGGTAACAATCCCAATAGGTCTCTTGAGTAGGTATGGTTCTCTTGGGGTTCGGCAGCTTTAGCTCCACCCCCAGACCTAGGACCCTGGGCAGAGGACTTCCATGGGGCCCTGGCTGGTGCAGCCCTGGACCCTGAAGTTAATGGAGGAGGAGCCATGGCACAGACCACGGCAGATATCCTTATAGACACCATCCACCACTGGGGCGTGGACGTGGTCTTCGGGCTGCCTGGAGACGGCATCAACGGGGTGATGGAGGCGCTGCGCAAGCGTCAGGACAGGGTGCGCTTCGTCCTGGTACGTCATGAGGAGTCGGCAGCCTTCATGGCCTGTGCCTACGCCAAGTACACGGGCAGGCTGGCGGCCTGCCTGGCAACCTCGGGCCCAGGCGCCATTCACCTGCTCAACGGCCTGTACGACGCCAAGGCCGACGGCCAGCCCGTCATCGCCATCACGGGCATGCCCTACCACGACCTTATAGGTACCTTCAGTCAGCAGGATGTGGAGACAGACAAGCTCTTCATGGATGTGGCGGTTTACAACCAGCGGGTCATGGGCCCCAGCCACGTCGAAAACGTAGCGGAGCTGGCTTGCCGCACGGCTCTGATGTACCACGGCGTCGCCCACATTGCCATTCCCCTGGATGTTCAGGATATGGAGGCGCCAGGTCAGCGCTCCAAGCGCAACGTGCCGCGTCACACCTCTGACGTCTTCGCCCGCGGGGCCAACATTCCCGATGCCAGGGACTTGCAGAGGGCGGCGGAGGTCCTGAACGCCGGGCGGAGAGTGGCCATACTGGCGGGCCGCGGCGCCCTGGGCGCCGGCCAAGAGCTGGAGCAGGTGGCCCAGCGCCTGGGCGCCCCCATCATCAAGGCCCTGCTGGGTAAGGCCGCCGTGCCTGACGACAGCCCCTACACCACCGGCGGCTTAGGGCTGCTGGGTACTAGGCCTTCCCAGGAGGCCTTGGAGGAGTGCGACACCCTCCTCGTCGTGGGCAGCTCTTTCCCCTACATCGAGTTCATGCCCAGGCCTGGCCAGGCCCGTGGGGTCCAGATCGATCTGGACCCCCAGCGCATCGGCCTGCGGTACCCTGTAGAGGTCGGCCTTGTGGGCGACAGCCGGCGCACCCTTCAGGCCCTCCTGCCCCTGCTGGAGCAGAAGCAGGACATGGGCTTCTTGCGCAAGGCCCAGGACAGGATGAGGGACTGGATGCGAGGGCTGGAGGCCGGGGCCACCCACCATGGCATGCCCATGAAGCCCCAGGTGGTGGCCTGGGAGCTGGGCAAGCGCCTAGCCGATGACGCCATCGTCTCCTGCGACTCGGGGACTATCACCACCTGGTGGGCCCGCTACGTGCCAGCCAGGCGGGGCCAGATGCACTCGGTGTCGGGAAACATGGCTTCCATGGCCTGCGGGCTGCCCTACGCCATCGCCGCCCAGATTGCCTACCCGGATCGCCAGTGCGTGGCCTTCGTGGGCGATGGCGGCTTCTCTATGCTCATGGCCGAGTTCGCCACGGCGGTGAAGTATCAATTGCCTGTCAAGGTGGTGGTCATCAAGAACAACACCCTGGGACAGATCAAGTGGGAGCAGATGGTCTTCCTGGGCAACCCAGAGTACGGCAACGACCTGCAATCCATAGACTACGCCGCCTTTGCCCGGGCCTGTGGAGCCAGCGGGTTCACTATCCAGGAGCCTCACCAGTGTGGGGCCATTTTGGACGAGGCCCTAGCCACCCCAGGGCCAGTCATCATCGACGCCGTGGTGGACCCCCACGAGCCACCCATGCCCCCCAAGATCACCTTAGAACAGGCCACCAAGTTCGCCCAGTCCCTTCTGCGGGGACAGCCCAACCGTGAGAAGATCGCCCTGACCATCCTCTCGGACAAGGTCCGGGAGCTGGTCTAGGAAAGGAGGTAAGCCATGCCTGAAAAGTATAGTAAGCCTGAGGACCTGCCGGAGGCTGTGCGAGAGCACCTGCCTGAGCACGCCCAGCACATCTACCTCCAGGCCTTTAATAGCGCCTGGGAGGAGTACGCCGACCCCAGGAAGCGCCGGGGGAAGGCTTCCCAAGAGGAGACGGCCCACAGGGTGGCCTGGGCAGCGGTGAAAAGCGAGTACCGGAAGCGAGGGGACCAGTGGGTGCCTAAGACCCGCAGGGCCCAGGAGAAAGAGCGCAGGGAGTAGAGTGAGGCGACGCCATGGTTGAGGTTGGGTACGCCCTGTCCAGTGAGGAGCATGCCGCCACAGATCTGGTGCGCTACGCCCGCCGCGCCGAGGAGATGGGCTTCACCTTCGCCCTCATCTCGGACCACTTCCACCCCTGGGTTGACCGCCAGGGACACAGCCCCTTCGTGTGGAGCGTCCTGGGGGGCATCGCCCAGGTCACCGAGAGGCTGGTGGTGGGCACAGGTGTGACCTGCCCCACCATCCGCATACACCCGGCCATCATCGCCCATGCGGCAGCCACTGTGGCAACCCTGATGCCGGGGCGCTTCTTCCTTGGGTTGGGCACGGGCGAGTACCTCAACGAGCATATCCTGGGAGACCGCTGGCCCCCGGTGCCTGTTCGCCAAGAGATGTTGGAGGAGGCGGTGGAGGTTATCCGGGGCCTCTGGCAAGGCGGGTACTACAACCACCGGGGCCGCTACTACCTGGTTGAGAACGCCAGGCTGTACGACCTGCCCCCTCAGCCGGTTCCCATCATGATAGCCGCTAGCGGCCCCCGCTCCGCGGCCCTGGCCGGCCGAATAGCCGATGGCTTTATAAGCACCATGCCCAGCCGGGAACTGGTCCAGCAGTTTGAGGCCGCGGGTGGCCGGGGCAAGCCCATCTACGGGCAGATTCACGTCACCTGGGCGCGCACCGAGGAGGAGGCACGCAAGGTCTCCATGGAGTACTGGCCGATCGCGGGCCTCAAGGGGCCCCTGAACTCCGAGCTAGCCCTGCCACGCTACTTCGAGCAGGCGGCCCAGATGCTTAGGGAGGAGGATGTGGCCCGGTCCATGGTCCTGGGCCCGGACCCGTCCAGGCACGTCCAGGCCATCAAGCAGTTCGCCGACGCCGGCTTCACCCACGTGTATGTGCACCAGACCGGCCCCGACCAGGAGGGCTTCTTCCAGTTCTACCAGCGGGAGGTGATGCCTAAGCTCCGCTCTGCGGTGCCCTCTTGAGGCTCTCATAGCACTGGAGTTGACCGTAGGAAGGTGCGGTGTTACACTAAACATAACGCAAGCTCGTCATCCCTGGCCCGCCGTCGCGGTGGGACTGGCCTTGTGAAGGGCCAGGAACAGCCGAGAACCGTCACGCCCCACGGCAGGTCAAGGAGCGAGGCCCGGCGAAAGCGCGTCGGCGGCGCGGGCGCCTGGTACCGGCCCTGGGGCGGGCCCTATCAAGTGTGGAGGAGGTGTGGTTTGCTGTGGTGGGCACTGGTGTTCCTCATCATCGCCATTATCGCTGCCATCTTTGGCTTTGGGGGTATCGCTGCTGCTGCAGCGACGGTGGCCAAAATTCTCTTCTTCATCTTTCTGGCCATCTTCGTCATCAGCCTCATCGCGGCGCTGGTGCGCCGGGCCTGACAGAGGCTGGGAGGGGGGCGGTCCCTTCTGCCCAGCCGGCTGGCAGGCCCTGAGAAGGTGCAGTGGGCCCCAGGGACCCTTCATAATACACGTCTCTGGGGCTCGCCCTTTCTCCAGCCCCAGGATGGCCAAGGGGTGAAGGAGCCCCCTTGCAGGCAACCATCTTGAGGAGAGGAAACGCACCGGCATGGCCAAGGTCACCATAGGCCCCTACAGCTTCAACGTCTCCAACCCGGACAGGGTCATCTTCCCGGACAGCAACATCACCAAGGGCGACCTGGTGGCCTACTACCGCGACATCGGAGAGGCTATGCTGCCCCACGTCCAGGGCCGGCCGGTGACCATCCACCGCTTCCCCGATGGCCTCACAGGCCAGGGGTTCTACGTGCACGACGTGCCCCACTACTTTCCCCAATGGGTGCAGCGGGTCTCTGTGGTGGAGAAGACGGGCCATCGGGACCAACGGGTGGTACCCCACCATGCCGCCACCCTGGCCTACCTGGCCAGCCAGTCCGCCATCGCCATCCACGGCTGGCTCAGCCGGGCCGACAGGCTGAACAACCCGGACCTTCTGGTCTTTGACCTGGACCCGCCGGACAACGGCTTCGAGGCAGTGCGCAGGGCGGCCCTCCACCTCAGGTCGGCCCTGGACGGCATAGGGCTGTCGTCTTACGTTATGACCACCGGCTCCCGGGGGCTGCACGTGGCCGTCCCCCTGGACAGGAGCGAGGAGTTCGAGGCGGTGCGGGCCTTTGCCCAGGAGCTGGCGGGTGTGCTGGCCAGGCAGCAGCCAGACCTGCTGACGGCGGAGCAGCGCAAGGCCCAGCGGGGCGGCCGGGTGTACCTGGATACAGTGCGCAACTCCTACGGCGTTACCTCGGTGGCCCCCTACTCCCTGCGAGCCAGGCCCGGTGCTCCCGTGGCCACACCCCTAGAGTGGGAGGAGCTGGCCGATCCCAAACTGCACTCGCAGAGCTACAACATAGGCAATATTTTCAGCCGGCTGGCCCAGAGGCCCGACCCCTGGCGGGATATGTGGAGCCGCCCCTGCTCCCTCCCCGGTGCCCGGAAACACCTGGCCTCGCTGGACGCCGGCGGATAGACCCGCATCCAGCCTAGAGGAAGGCGCTGACTATAGCCAGCAGGACGATGTAGGGGATGAACCCCACGATGACCACCCCTAGGGCCCGCCACGTTGACCGGTAGTCCAGGGCCTGCCGGACGGCGATGACCATGGCGATGATCTGCCAAACAGAAACCGCGAAGAAGATGATGGGGCCAAGAATGGGGATGAAGCCCAACACCCGCAGGACGCCGGGGGACTGGGCGAAGCCGGTGCCCCGGGCTACCTCACCCCAGTCGGCCCGGGTCTCGGGGGTGCGGAACAGGGTGGTGCCCAGGACCATGACAATCCACGCCCACAGGGCCCACCCAACGATGGCCGAGCCTATGTTGACGATGATGGAGATGGGGTCGGCCAGGCCCAGGCTCCCTATACCTGTCGCCAGGGCCACGATGATCACCACCAGAAGCGCTTGGGCGGTGGCCGCTCTGTCCGCCTCCACCTCCTCGAAGGCCCTCACATCCAGGGAGGCGGTACCCAACATCCTTCGGAACATGCCTGCACCCCCTTACGCTGGAGGCGCTGCCCGCGGCTGTGTTTCCCAGCACCCCTCCAACACCCTGTAGCGCCCCAGTGGTGTCATGGTAGCCCCATTATACTTGGATATCTGACGGCCACAATCCCCCCATCGGCCTAGACCTACCTGCTTAACGGTGAAAAGGGCACCGGCCCCCTATAGCGGGCCGGCCCCGCCAGGGCTCAGCGATAGTGTCGTGCCAGCTCGGAGGCGTACTTCACTCCCACCTGGCGGGCGTTGACCTCCAGCCAGCGGCTTAGGGGCATCCGACCCCGCGGGGGCTCGGCAGAGACCAGCAGGTCTGCCATCAGTCCCCTCACCTCGTCGCCGGT
>DAOUBE010000142.1:0-2047 GCA_034432835.1 Dehalococcoidia bacterium
CCCTGGACTACAACACCCCAGCCCAGTATCTTACTAAGCACCACCCAGAACTGGTCCCTAAAATAGCCCGACTGTCTCATATGTACTGAACCAGTACAACAACTTGTCATTGTCTGGGTTTTCAATTACTATTGGCCCTGGTCTCAACGGGGCTAGAGGGCCATCCCCAGCCTGACACGGACAGCCTGTCGGCACAACCTCCGATGGTATATCCACCGAGGGATAGGCCCAGGACGGCCCTGTTTGCCAGGGCCACCCACCTTGCCCAAGGAGGGTGGGGCGGGGCTGGCCTGGGGTGCCCCGCCCAGTGTCTCGAGGGCGCAATGGCGACTCTATCTGCGGTTAGCCACGGCTAAAGGGCTGTACTAAAAAGAGCTCTGTCTGCCACTGGCAGGGGGAGAGGGCCAGCCAGGGGACAAGGGCTCGCCCTTGACCCACACTTCCCTGAGGTGGTCACTAAGGGTATGTGACCAGGGATAGTGAAGAGCGGGTGCAGGGTGCACCCTGCCAGGGCACGCCCTGCCGTTAGGGTGGTTTAGACACAATCCATCTTGGGTGGCCGTAAGGACTGCTAAGAGAGGTGTCTTTACAAAGGGCTGGCCTGATAACCGGGGGAGTCCAGAGGGGCAAGGCCCCTCTGGTGGGGGTTTGGGGTACCCCCAACATACCGAGGGCGGGTGGGTGGGTCAGCCAAGGAACCATCTTGTTGTCCGAAAGGGGGTCCAGGGCGCGCGCTGCCGAGCCCTACCCAACCATGCACCTGATGAAAGGAGGACGCCGTGCGCATCAACAAAATAAAGGCCGCCATGAAGGAGGGAAAGAAAGCCTACGGTGCCGGTCTGGTGTTTCCGTCGGCACCCATTGTGGAACTCATCGGCTACGCCGGGTTCGACTTCGTCTCCTTCGATGGCGAGCATGGCTACTTCACCATCTCGGACATCGAGGAGATGTGCCGCGTGGCTGACCAGATGGGCCTCACCCCCACCGCCCGGGTCCCCAACAGCGACTCCTCCACCATCCTGCGCTTCCTGGACCGAGGCATCATGGGCATCACCGTGCCCCACGTCAACACCAAGGCCCAGGCCCAGGCCGTGGTGAAGGCGGCCAGGTACGCCCCCCAGGGGCTGCGCAGCTTTGGCTCCGGCCGGGGCAACAATTACGGCATCCCCCAGGACAAGAAGAAGTGGATGGCCGACGTCAACGAGCAGGTCCTGGTCATCACCATGATCGAAGACGTGGAGGCCATCAAGAACCTGGACGACCTGCTCTCCGTGGATGGCATCGACCTCTTCACCTTCGGGCCCCAGGACCTGGCCCAGTCCATGGGCTACCCCGGCCAGCCCGACCACCCCAAGGTCAAGGAGGCCATGGCCCAGGTGGTCCAGCGCATCCACGCCGCCGGCAAGAAAGTCACCGAGGATGCCATGTCCTCGGTGCGTGTCACCGATCTCATCCTCAACGGTGGCCGGGAGTTCCTGCGCCGCGCCAGGGGCGGCTAACCGGAGAGGCGGGGCTCGCCCCTCTGGCAGGGTGTGCCCTCTCCATCTTGGGGATGGCATTGTGGGCCAAGGCCCACGGTCCGGTGACCATCACCCTCTCCCAGGGGCTCACTACACGACGGTCTTAATCAAGGGATGTTGTCTGCCAGTGTGAAGTATCCCTCTGAGAGGGGAGTGGGGGCAAGGCATGATGGTTGTTGGCCCTTTTTGCGTTGACCAACGGTCATTCTGTATGGAGCGCAGCGACCGAAGAATCCGGGGGGAGGCGGCCTACCCCCGCCAGATTCTGGGCCGAGGTGCCCGGAATGACAGGGCTTTGTGGACCTCCTGGAAGGGCATCCCTCAACCAGGGGAACCCCTCCACCCCCGGCGTATGTCAGGGGTGCAGGGGACAGGGGTATGGAACGAACAGCCGTAGGGCTCCCCAGACGCGGCATACCTAGGGGAGCGGGAACACAGCCCCTAAAGGAAGTCCTCCTCGTCCCACCGGAGAATCCCCAGGGATGCAGAGGACAGAGGGCCTCCTCCATTATAGTGTGGTATGCTAG
>DAOUBE010000143.1:0-1641 GCA_034432835.1 Dehalococcoidia bacterium
CCCTGGACTACAACACCCCAGCCCAGTATCTTACTAAGCACCACCCAGAACTGGTCCCTAAAATAGCCCGACTGTCTCATATGTACTGAACCAGTACAAAGTATTTACGTCGGCGTAACAATGCGTTACACTTCCTCCATCCCTGTATCCGCTCCCTCCTCCGGACACCTGGGGTGGACCGTCGGTGGGGCGGTGGAAGAGCCCAGGCCTGGAGCTATGCCCTAGGCTGTATCCGGGCTCACTGATTCTAAGCCACTGAGCGCCTGTTTTACTCGTCATGCCGTATTGGGGTGCGTGAAGCGTCCGCCCGGACCATGGCAAGCCCACGAGGCCCAGGAAGTGGCTTCTAGCGCCCTCACCCCGTCCCCCAGTGGTCTGAGAGCCAGCCAAGGAGGGGAACCAACAATGTCGCGACGGCAAGATGTTGCCAGGACTGGGGCGGGCTCCGTCAAAGGTCATGAGGCGTTGCCAACGGAGTTGGTCCGCCACCTGCGGACCAACTACCACCAGGCCCGTGACCTGCTGCACCAGGCCTACCAGATTCTGGGGAAGGGAGAGGAGATGTTGCAGCAGGTGTATGCCTCCACCACCCTCACCACCGTCCCCCAGTCCACGCCAAACCCGTCGCCCCAACCGCTGGCTACCCCCTGGTCCCAGGACGAGGCACCGGGCCACCGGACTCCCTCCAACGGGACCGGCTCTTCCGTGGAAACCCCTCCCTTGCGTATCCAATGCTTTGGCAAGTTCCAGGTGTCCCGTGGCGACCAGACCATCGAAGCCTGGAACAACAACCGTGCCAAAGGCATCCTGAAGCTCCTGGTCATTCACATGGGGAGGCCCATCCCAAAGGACGTGTTCATAGAGGCTTTCTGGCCCGGCTACCCGGCTCAATCGGCCAACAACTCTTTCCGAGTGGCCATGCACGAGCTGCGCCAGCGGCTGAGCCTCCTGGACAGGGCCGGCGATGCCTGCCGGTACATACTGGCCCAGGGCAACAGTTACTCCCTCAACCCCCAGGCACCCCTGTGGATTGATGTCCAGGAGTTTGATGCCCACTGGAGGCGGGGGCGGATGCTGGAGCAGGCCAGGCGGATCCAGGAGGCCATGGTGGAGTACCAGCTCGCGGCGCGGCTGTACCAGGGCGACTTCCTGGAGGAGGACATCTACGAAGAGTGGGCCCTTATAAGGCGCGAGGGCCTGGTGGACGTGTACCTGACCATACTGGGGAAGCTCATAGACTTCCACATCAGGTCCGGCGACTACGAGACGTGCATAGACCTCTGCCAGAAGGTCCTGGCCAAAGACCGCTGCCGAGAGGATGCCTACCAGTACCTGATCATCTGTTACAGCCGGCTGGGCCACAGAAGCCGGGCCCTGCGCTGGTACAGGCTGTGTCAGGAGACCCTGCGCCGCGAACTAGGCTGCTCCGTGAGCCCAGAGACCGAGGCCCTGTACGCCAACCTCATGGGCAGCGGCCCAGAGAACCCACCCTAACGGCGGCCGGCCTGTAGAAGCTGGCACCCACACAGCCCAAAACGGACTATGAAAAAGTTCAGATAGATATGAGACAGTAGGCGTGGAAAAGTAGAAGCAGAAGGGGCCACACTTCTGGGTGAGAATAGACCAGAAAGGAGGTGGCCC
>DAOUBE010000144.1:0-4414 GCA_034432835.1 Dehalococcoidia bacterium
GCTGGGAAGCTGGACCGCATCAGACATCAGAAGCGCTCTCTCCTTATCATCCAAGCTATCGTTTGATTATACGCCATGTCCTATGGGGCGTTAACGGAAGGAGGAGCAGGGTGCTGTTTGCCAGGAGTTGGTGTTGCCGCACCTGCGTCCCTTGGAGAAGGGGGACTGCAGAAGGTCAGTCCCACCCCAGGGCTTCCTCCTTCCCAGGTCCCGCTTCACGGCATGACAGGAAGAAAAAGAGGGAGGACGCCTTAAGGGCAGAGAGGGAAGGGAAAAGGGCAACCCTTTGAAGGGTTTCCTATCGACGGCGGCTTAACTGCGACTAGGCAGGCCCACCATCAGTCCTTGTGGTGGAGACGGGGGAGAGTCGAACTCCCCGTCCAGAGAAGACCCCAGCAGAATATGCTACAGGCTTAGCCGGCCTTGTTTATTCACACCCCCGAACCTCTGCCGGCCGAGTCCCGGGAGTGCTAGCCGATGCTCTCTTGGGCCTTCCCTATCGGCTTCGGGTCAGCCGCACCCCGGGTATCTTGCGCCTGCTCCCCACCCCCGAGGACAGTGGAGGCAGACGTAGCTGCCGTTTTAGGCAGCTAGTGCGAGTTCACGCTCGCCAGTTACTTTTTGCCACCTGTTTAACGAGAGCGATGGCGATCTCGGCCTGCAATTCTCCAGGGTGATCCCCTGTCGAACCCGCGCGTCCCCACGCAGATACATTATAACAGATGGCGGCCAGGGAGGCACCGGTCCCCCGGATGGACGGGCCGGAGTGGGATAAGTGGGATAAGTGACATAACAAGCCAGGGCTGAGGGCCAACGTGACATAAGAATCCCTCACCCCCGCTGGCGGACGGCCCGCTGAGCCTCCCTCTCCATCTCTCGCTCTATGATGGCTTGACGCTTATCGTACTTGCGTTTGCCCCGGGCCAGGGCCACCTCCACCTTGGCCACGTGGTCCTTGATGTACACCTGAAGGGGCACTAAGGTCAGGCCCCGCTGGGAGACCTTGCCCGCCAGTTCCATCATCTCCTCCTTGTGCAGAAGGAGCTTGCGAGGCCTGGTGGGCTCGTGGTTGTGATAGCTGCCCGGCTGGTATGGGGCGATGTGGGCATCGAAGAGCCACAGTTCCCCATCCTTTGGGGCCACGTAGGCGTGGCTGATGTCTATCTTGCCCGCCCGGATGGACTTGATCTCAGTGCCGGTCAGGACCAGGCCAGCCTCCACCTTCTCTAGGATGTGGTAGTCGTGGAGGGCGCGGCGGTTAAAGGTGATGGTCTTGATATCTGACATAAGGTTATCTAAGCTCCTCCCATCTCCTGCCTCAAGACCTCTATGGCCTTGACCAGTTGCGGGTCCTCCTGGGGGTTCTGGGACGGCTCCACAACCACGTCGGGCTCCAGGCCGTTCCCCTCGATGAGGGTGCCGTTGGGAGTGTACCAGTGGGCGATGGTGAAGTATATGCCGGACCCGTCGCTCAGGGTGCGGAAGGTGTTCACGCTGCCCTTGCCGAAGGTCTTGGTACCCACCAGCTTGGCTCTGCCATGGTCCCGCAAGGCCCCGGCCAGGACCTCGCTGGCGCTGGCGCTGTACTGGTTCACCAGCACCACCAGGGGTATATCTGGGGCCGCCGGGCGCCCGCGCACCTCCCAATCGGTGCGATGTCCCTGGCCGTCCACTTCGTAGAGCACAAGGCCATCGCGCAGGAACTGGCTAGCCACATCCACCACCGAGCCCAGGAAGCCGCCTGGGTTATCCCTCAGGTCCAGGACTATGCCATCTACCCCCCGGTCCTCTAGCTGCCGCAGGGCCGACACCAGCTCATCCTTGGTGGCATCGCGGAAGATGCTCAACCTGACATAACCTACATCCTCAGCGGGCGTGCGAACTTCCACGCTGGTTACCCGGATGACATCCCGGACTACGGTGACCTGGATAATCTCGTTGGAGCCCAGGTGCCTTATACCCAGCCTCACTGAGGTGCCGCGAGGCCCGCGGATCTGGCTGATGGCCTCCTGAAGGGTCAGGCCTTCGGTGCTCTTGCCCTCTATCTCCACGATAATGTCCCCTGGGCGTATGCCCGCTGCCTCCGCCGGGCTACCAGGGAAGGGGGCCACAATGATGATCCTGCCCGCGCGGGTATCCACCTGGGCCCCTATCCCCTCGTAGGTGCCGCTGAGCTCCTCCTGCTCCCTGGCAAACTGCTGGGGGTCCAGGTAGGCCGCGTAGGGGTCTCCCAGGGCCTCCAGCATCCCCTGGACGGCTCCGCGGCTGAGCTTCTCCGGGTCCAGGTCCTGGCCGTTTACATGGTTCTCCTTCAGGGTCTGCCAGGTCTCCCAGATAATGGCCATCTCTGGGGGCACGGACGGCGGTAGCGTAGCCTCACCATCAGGCCCGCCCTGTCTGGGCAGAGCCAACTGGCCACACGCCTGGGCCTGAAGGACTAGGATGACAGTTAACAGGGCTATGACCGCCACTGCCAGGGGCCACTTGCGCGATAAAGCCGACACCTGCTACTCCTTTACGTATGTGAATTCTAGCATACATTAGATGCTCCCATTCTGCCAGGAAGGTGGACCCACCGGGCTGGGGGAAAGGGAAGGAGGGGACCCCTGGCCGAGGGGTGGGACGAGGCCCGGGCCGCTGGGATGTGACATAAGCTCACGACCCGGTGGTGATTATTTATGTCACATGTATGATTATGTCACACAGATTATGTGAAAGACCAGCCCTGGACCGTGCCTGACTGTACATAACATATCTAGGGCGAACCAATGGAAGCAGAGAAAAGAGAGGAGAGAACCGGGCCGGGCCGCCGGGGGCTTCTCTTCCGTGCCCGTCACCCTGAATCCGCCAGAGGGCGACGCTCAATGACAGGTCAGTGTACCTTCCGGTCACCCTGAGCACAGCCAAGGGCCTGGTGGGGGGAGGCTGTCCCACCACCCTTGGTGCTGCTCATCCCCCCATTGACAGACGCCTGGATGTGCCTGTGATGCCCTATTACGCAAGCCACGGAGCACCGGCCTGTCCCAAGCCCCCTCCAGATTCTCCGGTAGCTGTGCTCCCTCAGAATGGCAGTGCGGTGGAACCAGGACGCCGGAGTCCTAGCCTGACGGACGTCGATGTTTCCCAAGAGCCATCAACGGCCATCTGGCCCTCCAAAAACTGCCCACCAAGCACCGTGAACTCCGCTCCCTCTTCTCTACTCCCTCAAATCCCCCTGGGCCGGCGCCGCGCGGGCTGGTAGGGGTGAGCCCTCACCACCTCCTCGTTCAGGGTGACCCCCAGGCCCGGTGCCTGGGGCAGGTCCACGTAGCCGTTCTTCTGCCGGGGCAGCCCCTCCACAAACTCAAAGTAGTAGGGGTCATAGAACTCGGCGTGGTACTCCTGGATGAGGAAGTTAGGCAGAGTGGCGTCCAGATGGAAGCTGGCCACGGTGCCGATGGGGCTGTTGGTGTTGTGGGGCGCCATGAGGATGTGCTGGGCCTCAGCCATGGCGGCGATCTTCTTCAGCTCCGTGATACCGCCGGCGTTGCACATATCCGGCTGGAGGATGTCCGCCGCCTGGGCCTTGATAAGCTCGAAGAAGGTGAACTTGGTGAACAGCCGTTCGCCGGTGGCGATGGGTATGTTCACCCGCTGGCGCACCTGGGCGGTCTCCGATATGTTCTCCGGCGAGCAGGGCTCCTCGTACCAGAAGGGGCGGTACTTCTCCAGCCGCTGGCCGAGTTGGATGGCCGTGTACACGTTCCACTTGGCGTGGGCCTCCACCAGGATGTCCACGTTGGGCCCCACCGCCTCCCGCACGGCGGCCACCCGGTCCTCGGCTAGCTGCGCCTCCTGGGGCGAGATGGTATAGAAGTTGTCCTGGCCGAAGGGGTCGAACTTCAGCGCGGTGTAGCCCATGGCCACCACCCGCTTGGCCTCCTCGGCGTTCTGCTCCGGCGTGCCGGGGTTGGTGTACCAGCCGTTGGCATAGACCCGTATCTTGTCCCGCAGAGCGCCGCCCAGGAGCTTGTACACCGGCACCCCCAGAGCCTTGCCCTTGATGTCCCACAGGGCGATGTCTATGCCCGATATGGCCGTCATGGTCAAGGCACCCCCACGGGCGAAGTCGTCCAGGTACAGCCGGGTCCAGTGGACCTCGGTATCCAGGGGGTCCTTGCCCACCAGGTAGGTCTCGAACCACTCCTTCATCAGCCCCGAGATCTTGTCGTCGTACACATGGAGGCTGGCGTCGCCTAGGCCCACCAGCCCCTCATCGGTCAGCACCTTGACCAGGAGCCAGTTGCGCCGGGCGTTGCGGTGCTTACTGAAAACCACGTAGGTCTCCAGGCCCGTGATCTTCATCCTTCACTCTCCTTTCCTGTATTCCTGCTACCTTTGGGGAGGGTCTGATACCCGTGGCTATGAAGCCGCT
>DAOUBE010000145.1:0-12808 GCA_034432835.1 Dehalococcoidia bacterium
CCCCCTAGTCCCAGCCGAGGTCAACGCCCAGGTACTCGTAAAGCCTCTGGTTATATGGTCTGAAGTACTCCGCCAGTTGGCCCCGCGTCCTGGCGTTCATAGGAGAGTAAACGCCGTCGTTAAAGACCTGGAAGCGCGGCGGCCGCCAGGGCTGGACGCCCAGGAACTCCAGTACCTTGCCGAAAGCCGTGGAGGGGTCTGCGAAGAAGTCTTCGGACTTTAAGACCAGGAACTGCTCCCTGGGAAAAAACCTGGCCCATGCCTGAAGCTGCTCTACATATATACCTGGAGACAGGTAGGGGTAGGGCGGCCGCCGCGAGTGAACCCCCACGGGCCGCTTGGGCACGCCGATCATCAGGCCAGGGTGGGCCAATTCCTCGGCGACGGCCTCCTCAAAGGAACGGCCCTCTCTTTTGTGCCTGATGGAGTGGTGGTAATAGGAGTAGGCCCTATCTATGGGGTTCCTCAAGAGCACTATAAGCTTGGCCCTGGGCAGGGCACGGTGAACCCTCTCCGCCACCACCGGGTGGTATAGGTAGAAGGGACTGGACTCCCCCGTCACCACTCTGCTTCCGGACCTCTGGACAAGGAGGCGCCGGGTGACCTGGGTGGCGAAGAAGGCGCGGTACCAGGTGAGGCCACGGTGGAAATGGTCGTCAAAGAACCGGACCTCTTTTCTGATGGCGGGAAGAATGTACGGGTGTTGGGCCAGGTAGTTGTACAGGGACGTAGTGCCGCCCTTGGCCGTACCTATGATGATGAAGTCCGGCAGCAGCCTCATGGGCGCCGTGGCCAACCGGTAGGCCCATGCCGCCTTTTTCAGGACCAGGGCCACTCCCAGTGCCCTGGAGCTGCCGTTCCTCCAGGCTTGTTCTATCGCCTGCATGGTCCCTCCTCGGTTCTGTCGTTGGGCAGCGCCGTGGTAATAGGCTTGGACTTCCCCCACGTACAGCCCGCCCGTTCCCGCGCTCGCTGGCCACGCGGAGTCACCCCTCCCGCTACCTGCCCGCCCTGGACAGGCGGAGGGCCTTCAGCACCTGGAGGGGCCCCATCCTTGTCACCTTCCAGAGGGTGAGGCAACCCACCAGGTAGGCCAAGCCGCTGAGGGCCAGGGAGGAGGCCAGGGGCAGGATGCCATCGCCGGACAGGGCGAGATGTCCGGCCAGGGACGCCGCCAGGACTACCAGACCCAGGGCCACCCCTGGAGCCAGGGCCCGCAGGAAGTACTCCAGGCCAACGCCCATGTCCGTCTGCCATCTTCTGTATAGGTAGGCCATGCTCACACAGTCTCCCACCAGGACGGTGACGGAGGTCCCCACCAAGCCCATGGTCCGGGTCAGGGGCCACAGCAGGGCTGCCATGCTAACAAGGCCCAGGGTGGTGGCGATGGTGGCCACCCTGGGCTTGCCCAACCCCAGGAAGGGGGTGCCCACCGCGGCCGTCATGACCCGCACCACCGAAGCGAAGGCCAGCACCTGGACCGCCGGCACGGCCGGCAGCCACTGCTTCCCAAACACTGTCGCGACCAACTGGGGAGCCAAGACAGCCAGGGCCACGGCCAGGGGGAGGGTCAAACACAGGCTCATCTCCACGGTCCGCAGGGCGGCCCAGCGCAGGGTGGGCAAGTTGTCCTGAATCTTGGAGTAGGCGGGAAAGCCTATCCTCCTGATGCTCTCGCTGAGCTCGTTGGCGAAGAGGAAGGCCACGCGGGTTCCAACCTGGTACAGCCCCAGGGCCGCTGGCCCCATGAGCTTGGCCACCACCAGCCTGTCGGCCTGGGATATCAGGAATATGCCCACGTTGCCCATGACCACCCACTTCCCAAAGCTGAAGAGCTCTCGCGCCTTGGCCAGCTCCAGCCTGAGCCGCGGGCGTTAGGGCCGGACCAGGTAGGAGAGGGCTAGGGCGGCCACACCCTCGGCCAGCACCCCGTAGGCCAGCGCCCAATAATTTCTCAGGATAAGGGCCAAAGGAATGGCTATCCCTGTATTGGCTACAGAGCTCCCAATGTTGAAGAGGAACTCCTTGTGGAAGGCCAGGTCCTTCCTTAGGTACACCAGCCCGATGTTCTGCAGGCCCCTTAGCAGAAAGGCAGCGGCCACCATCTGGATGACCGGCCGGGACTGGGGGACGCCAAAGAAGGCCGCCACAGGCGAGGCCAGAAGAAACAGGGATGCGCCCAGCAGACAATACCGGACCAGCCCAACGGTCCAGGCCGTATCCAGGTAGCCCCGTATGTCCCCCTTTTTCTGTATTAGGGCGGAGCGGAATCCGGTGTTGGAGAGCACGTCCAGGATGGTCTGGCTCATGAGGGCCACGGCCACGATGCCGAAGTCCTGAGGTCCCAACACCCGGGCCAGGACCACGGTCCTGACCAGTATGATGAGCTGCTGGGCTACCCTGAGCACCAGGACCCAGAAGCCCGCGCTTATCACCCTCTGGGAAAGGCGGGAGCCTGGATGGAGGGCCCATCTCAACAGCCTTCTGCCAATGGCGATATGACCCCGTATGCTTGTAAAGATGGATGTCACCTTCCGTCTCGAGGGCTACAAAGAGGCACGCTGTGTCCTAGGAGAGGGGTCTTCAGGCCTCGCTGGACAGGGGCGAAAGCCTGCGTAGCGCTTTCCTCCACAGCCTCAGCTTGGATAGGGACCGCTTGACTCCCACGGCACACATAAGGTCAAGCCAGAGCACCGTCTTCACGGTGACGGGCAGCCGCGTCCGGCCGATGGCCTGGGCATGATAGAAGAGGAGTCTCCAAGTAGCCAAACGGGGCTTCCCCGCGTTCTCCGGTGCCAGCCAGACCCAGCTATCCCGCTTGGGATGGCCGGGAGGGCCCCAGTGGAAGAAGAGCATCTCCTGTAGCTGGTGCATGGGGCCAGCCAGGGCCATCTCGCCCAGCAGGATCCGGTCAGGCTCCAGGGCGTTCCGTATCAGCCCCGTCTGCCGAAGGGCGCTGGCCCGCATCAGGCCAAATATGGGGCTGGTGCAGTCCCGGAGATTCCACAGCATGGTATGAAAGCGCTGGATGGTGCTACGGGATAACAGGCTGGCCAAACTATCCCTCTGCACTCGGAACACCCGTCCGGAGTCGTCCACCACGCCCATGGTGGTGAAACACAGGACCACCGAGGGGTCCTCATCCAGCACCTGTACGCAGCGTTTGAGGAACCGCTGGTCTATGTAGTCGTCGTGGGCGGCCCACTTGAAGTACTGTCCCCGGGCCAACTGGAACACCTTGTTGAAGTTCCGGGCCGCTCCAAGGTTGATGTCGTTGCGGCAGTACCGGACCCGGGTGTCTTTGCTAGCCCTATCCAGGCATATCTCCCGGGTGGCGTCGGTAGAGGCGTTGTCCGAAATAATTAGCTCCAGGTCCTCAAAGTCCTGGCCCAGTATGGAGTCTATGGCGCGGGCAATGAACCGCTCCCCGTTATACACGGGGATCCCTATGCTCACCTTGGGTGTCACGGCCGACACTGAGACCTCCTTAGGATAGGCCAGCTCAGACGGTCAGTAGCTCCGGGGCGCAGGCCAGCTCGGCCAGCAACCGCCGCACTTCGTTCAGGTACAGGGGGTTCATAAGGATTACCACGTCGGGCCGGTACTCTTGGAGGAACTGGGGGGCCACCACCCGGTGGCCGGTCCCCGGCACGTAGCTCCCCTGCTTCCTGGGGTTGATGTCCACCATATACTCCACGTACCGGGACTCCTCCAGCAGGTTAACAAAGCTTACCCCCTTGGACCCGGCCCCCCAGACCACACACCGCTGGCCCTTGTCCGCCATCTGGCACAACCTGCTCCTCCAGGAGTCCAGCTTGGCCGCCACCCCGGCCTGGAAGGCCTCCACCTCCCTCCCGGTCTCCTCCGATGCGCCGCTACCCAACGGGTCCGGCCCCGCCCCCCGGGCCTGAAGCCGGGCCTCCAGGCACAGATACTGGCCCCCAAAGGCGTCGTCCACCCTCAGCACCTCAAACCCGTGGCGGGTGGCCACGCGGGTGAGGGAGCCGGCGGTGAAGTAGCCACAGTGCTCGTAGATGATGTCCCACACGGCCAGGTCCTTCAGAATGAAGGAGGCGTTGGGCACCTCCAGGTAGAGAATGGCCTCCCTGTCCCTGGCCATGCACCGACCCAGGGAAGCTATCAGCTCGCCCGGTTGTGGGAGGTGCTCCAGGACATGCCTGCAGCACACCAGGTCCGCCTGGAAGCGGGCGTAGCTATCGGAGAACTCATCGCGGATGAAGGTTACCTCCACTGGGGTCTCCATCAGCGCCTGGCCCGCCTCCAGGCTGGGGTCCAGCCCCAGGCCCCGGTTGGGCCCCAGCTCACACAGGAGCCGCAGGAAATCGCCCCGACCACACCCCACCTCCAAGACACTCTTGTGGCGCAGGCCGTAACGCTCCACCAGCCCCCGGGCCAGGCTCTCCAGGTATCGGCGGAACAGGGGCGAGAAGGTCAGGGTGTTCTCGTACCTGGCGGCATAGCTGGTCAGGGCAGGGTTAAAGGCCGCGTTGTAGATGAACCCGCAGCCCTGGCAATAGGCCAAAAGGACCTCGCCCCTGGGATACCGCCGGGCCTCCTCCGGCGAAGGCAGCAGCACGTTGTTGTGCACCGGCACACTATCCATGTGGAAAAAGGCCCTGCCCTCGGGGGAGGAGCAGGCAGGGCACACCGGTAGCCCGGTCATAGCCCCTCCGGCCTACCCCCTCACCCTCTCACGGCCCAGTGGCCCCGAGGCCACCCGGTGCCTGGCCCCCGGCTCAACAGGGATAGG
This sequence comes from Dehalococcoidia bacterium, assembly GCA_034432835.1. Classification (GTDB taxonomy): domain Bacteria; phylum Chloroflexota; class Dehalococcoidia; order Lucifugimonadales; family DAOUBE01; genus DAOUBE01. The sequence continues at coordinate 4,772 of DAOUBE010000145.1, forward strand.
TAGATGCTCTCCAGCCGACTCACCGCGGCCTGGACGGTGAACCTCTCCTCCACCACCCGTCTCCCCCGCTGGCCCATGGCCTCTGCCAGCCGGGGGTTGCTCAGCACCAGAAGCGCCTTCTGGGCCAGGTCCACCGGGTCCTCGGGGGTGGCCAGGTACCCGGTAACACCGTCCTCAATGAACTCCTCCAGGACGGGGAGACGGAAGGCCACCACGGGCCGGGCGGCGGCCATGGCCTCCAGGGCAGCGATGCCCAGCCCTTCGCCCAAGGACGGGAACAGGAACACCTGGGCCAGGGCCAGTAGGTGGGGGACATCGTGCCGGACACCCAGGAACCTCACGGCCTGGCCCAGCCCCCTGTCCCTGACCATGCCCTCCAGGGCCATCCTCTCCTCTCCGTCGCCAACAATGAGCAGCCTGGCCTGTGGGTAGCGCTGAAGGACCCAGGGCATCATCTCTATGAGCCAGCGCTGGCCCTTGTGCTTCCGCAGCATGGCCACGTTGACCAACACGGGCCCTTGGTCGGCCAGACCCAGCTCCCTCCTCAGGTCTGTCAGAACAGCGGGGCCAGGTGGGCGGAACCGCTCGGCCTCGATGCCGTTATAGACCACGTTGACAGGGATACGGCCTGGCCGGAAGGGCAGGTGCGCCCTCTTGACATCCTCGGACACGGCGATGTAGTGCTTGACTGCCAGGCTGTGCATCCAACCCCTCAGCCCGGCCCGCCACCGGCCCAGGACAGAGTGGGGCTTCCGGTAGTTGTGGGGCATGTGCAGGTGGACCACCACTGGCACCCTGCAAACCACCCCCGCCAGCAGCCCGTACCCCTTGTCCAGGGAGCTGTGAACGTGGAGCAGCGCCACATGCTCCCTCCGCAGCCCCTGGACCAGCCTCAGAAGAGTGCGGGCGCCATCTCGCAAGCCGCCCTGGTAGCCCAGGCACAGGGTAGGGATGCCGGCCCGCTGATAGAGGGGCCTCATGGGGTGGTGGGGCGCCATGTACCAGACCGAGACCTTGAAAAGCTGCGGGTCCAGGTGACTGGCAGCGGTCAGCACCACCTGCTGCCCTCCCCCTACCATGAGGTCGGGGAGCAGGTGCACTACGTGGTAAGGCCTAGGCAACGGATGCCTCACGGCTGGGATCACGGGGTCAGGACCTCAGCCTCAATCCCCTTGCCCCGGGCCAGTTCCCGGACCTCCTCCCGGTAGATGGGGTTCATCACCAGGATGACATCCGGCCTGTGCTGGGGCAGATAGTCCGGCCCCACGATGGGGTGGCCGGTACCGGCCACGTACTTGTTTTGCTTGAGGGGGTTGATGTCCACCACATACTCCACCTCGTCCCGGACGCCCAGGGCATTGAGGAAGGCCACCCCCTTAGAGCCCCCTCCCCACACGACACACCGCTGGCCCCGGCCTGCCATCCGGCCCAACCTCTCCCTCCAGCAGGAGACCGACTGCTGAAAGCCTCCGGCGAAGTGAGCGATGTCCTGCTCCAGGACGGGCAGGTAGCGCTGGGGCGACCACTCCTCCTTTCCAAGGCCACGCCCAGGGACCGCCTCCAGCAGCAGGTACTGGCCGTCGAAGGCCAGCCTCAGGTCCGTGACGTCGAAACCGCGGGAGGTGAACAGATGGGCCAGGGAGCCGGCGCAGAAGTAGGAGCAGTGCTCGTAGTAGATGTCCCAGAAGGCCACCTCCCTGAGGATGCGGGCTACATCGGGCAGCTCGAAGAAAAGTACCGTGTGTCTGCTCTGGCCCAGGGCGCGGCCCACGGTGTCCAGGAAAAGGCCCACGTCCCGAATATGCTCCAGGGTGTGGCGGCACAGCAGCAGGTCTGCCCGGTAGCCAGCGTACTTATCCGAGTACACGTCCTGTATGAAGGTCACCTTGGCGCCGTGGGTGCCCGCGGCCTGGCCCACGTCCACCGCGGGGTCTATGCCCACGCCGCGGTTGCCGCCCAACTTGCACAGGAGGAGAAGGAAGTCGCCCCTACCGCACCCTATCTCCACTAGGTCTTTGTTGAAAAGGCCGTGGCGCGTTACCAGCGCCTGGGCCAGCTCCTGGGCATAGGCGTTGAAGCAAGGCGAAAAGGCCTGGGAGCTCTCGTAGCTGGTAGAGTACCTCATCAGGGCGGGATTGAAGGCCAGGTTGGTTATGAAGCCGCAATCCTGGCAGTAGGCCAGCTCTATATCGCCCCTGGGCTGCTCCATCGCCTCCTTCCGGTCCGACAACAGAAGCATGCTGTGGACGGGCACGCCTAGCCACTGGAAGAAGACCCGGAGCCGGGCGGAGGCACAGGCTGGGCAGCGGTGCTCTCTAGACATGGAGGGTCCTGTATCCCCTGTCACACTATCCTGGGCTGAGGTATGGGGATGATGAACTTGCCGCCCCTGCTTCTGTACTCCTCCTGCTGCTGGAGTATCTCGCTGGCGAAGTTCCAGGACAGGAGCAGTACGTAATCAGGCATCTCCTCCAGGAGCTTACTGGGCGGGAAGATGGGCAGGTGCTGTCCAGGCATGAAACGGCCCTGTTTGAAGGTGTTGCGGTCCACCACAAAGTCCAGGGTCTCCCGGCCTAACCCCACGTAGTTGATAAGGGTGCTGCCCTTGGCCGCCGCTCCGTAGGCGGCGATGCGTTTGCCCTTTGCCTTGAGCTCGCCCAGAAGGGACCTCAGGGAGGCCCTTAACTGCTGGACCCTGTCGGCGAAGTCCTTGTAGTACTGAAAGGAGTCCATGGCTAGCTTTTTCTCTTCCCACAGCAGCCCCTCCACCGAGGGGCGCCGGGGGGCCGGCCTGGTGAAAACGAAGAGCCTCAGGGAGCCGCCGTGGATGGGGATACGCTCCACGTCGTTGATGTACAGGCGGTGTCTGGAGAACAGCGCCTCCAGGGAGGTGAGGGAGAAGTAGCACAGGTGCTCGTGGTAGATGGTATCGAACTCGCAGTGCTCTATGAGGTCGCGCACGTAGGGCACCTCGATGACCGCCACCCCGTCGTCCTTGAGGATGGTGCGTATGCCGGCCACAAAGCCATTCAGGTCGGCCTGATGGGCCAGCACGTTGTTGGCGTGGAGGACGTCGGCCTGCACCCCCTGGGCTCGCAGGGCCTGGGCCAGGACTAGGCCGAAGAAGCCCACAATGGTAGGTATCCCCCGCTCCTGGGCAGCCCTGGCCACGTTGGCCGCCGGGTCTATCCCCAGGACGGGGATCCCCCTTTTCACGTAGTTCTGTAGCAGATAGCCGTCGTTGCTGGCGGGCTCCACCACCAGGCTGGACCCATCCAGGCCCCGCTCCTGGACCAGCCTTTCCACCAGGCTGGCGGCGTTCTGCAGGACGGTGTCGGAGAAGGAGGAGAAGTAGGGATAGTCCTGGCAGAACAGCACCTCCGGGGGCACCGTCTCCAGGATCTGGACCAGGGAACAGTCCTGGCAGAAGGCCAAGTCCAGAGGGAAGGTTGGCTCAGGCTGGCCCAGCCGCTCCCGGGTGATCAGGGCGTCGGCCAGGGGCATCGGGCCCAGGGAGAGCAACTCCCGGATAGCCTTCCCTCCACAGGAGCGGCAGGTATGACTGCAGCCGTCCATGCTCCCCACCTCCTTGTCCCTTAGGCCCAAAGGCTTCAAGTCCGTGCTGCCTCGGCACCCGCCCGCCACCGGAGGGTCTGGTCCAGGACACCCAAGGCCAGCAGGGCTTTGACGTGCTTGACCCTCATGTACTTAGGCCCGTTGAACTCTTCCAGGGTCAGGCCAGAGTTCCGGTAGGCCAAGTACAGCTCTCGGGCGCCCATGGCGGCGTTCCACTGGGGGTTGAACTCGGGAAAGGTGCGGCGCAGCTTGCCGCAGTCCACGCGGTAGCAGCGGGGATCGGGCCCTCCACCCTCGGCGTACTCCACCCGGCAGCCCGGGACGGTGGCCGCCACCGTAGCCGCCAGGTCCCTCACCTGGTAGTTCTCCTCCGTGAGGCCCACGTTGAACACCTGGTTATGGACAAGCCCCCGTTGAGCGTGGAGCACCACCAGGAAGGCCCGGGAGATGTCCTCGATGTGCACTATGGGACGCCAGGGAGTGCCGTCGCTGAGGACCAGGACCCGCCCCGTGGTGTAGGCCCAGGCCACCAGGTTGTTCAGCACCAGGTCGGCGCGCAGACGGCTGGAGACACCGTAGGCGGTAGCGTTGCGGAGGAACACCGGGCTGAAGTCGCCGTCGGCCAGGCGGGACAGCCCCTCCTCGGCCAGGGCCTTGGAAATGGCATAGGGGGTGATGGGGCGCAGGGGTGACTCCTCGGTAAGCATCTGGTCCCCCGAGGCCCCGTACACGCTGCAGGACGAGGAGAAGATGAACCGCCTGACCCCCGCCTCACGGGCTAGACTGGCCAGCCTGACCGTGGCCTTGTGGTTTATCTCGTAGGTCCACTGGGGGTTCAGGTCCCCCAGGGGGTCGTTGCAGAGGCCCGCCAGGTGAATAATGGCATCAAAGCCCTCCAGGTCCTCCAGGGAAACATCCCGGACATCCTTCCTTAGGGCGGGGATGTCTGGAACAGGCTGGCCAAAGGTGCAGGCCTCTCCGAACAGGTAGTTGTCCAGGCCAACCACCTGATGGCCAGCGGCCTGAAGCATGGGCACCATCACCGTGCCGATGTACCCGTTGTGACCCGTCACAAGTACCCGCATCCCTACCTCCATATTTTCCAGGGCGCACGACCGCTGGCCCAAAGCTTTTCTAGGAACCGCTTTTCGTGCAGGGTATCCATACACTGCCAGAAGGAGTTATGAAGATAGGCCACCAGTTGGCCCTCTTTCGCCAGGCGTTCCAGGGGCTCGTGCTCCCACTGGGTATCGTCCCCCTGGATGTAGTCCAACACGCCCGGTTCCAGCACAAAGAAGGCGCCGTTAATCCAGCTATCCAGTTCGGACGGCTTCTCGGAAAATTGGGTGACCAGGTTCCCTCCATCCAGGTGCAGCCTTCCGAAGCGTGAGGGCGGGTGGACAGCGGTGACGGTGGCCAGCCGGCCGTGGCTGCGGTGGAACTGCAGAAGCTGCCGCAGGTCCACGTCGGACACGCCGTCGCCCCAGGTCAGCATGAAGGTACCATCCCTAAGCCACGGCTCCAGGCGCTTTATGCGGCCTCCCGTAAGGGTGTCTGGCCCGGTGTCCACCAGGTGGACCGTCCAGTCCTCCTGAGGGCTGCTGTGTACCGTGAAGTCCCCCGTGGCCAGGTTGACCGTTATGTCACTGGTCATGGCCCGGTAGTCTAGGAAGTAGCGCTTTATCGCCTCTCCCTTATAACCCAGAGCAATGAGGAACTCGTTGAAACCGTAGTGGGAGTAGTGCTTCATGATATGCCAGAGGATGGGCCTGCCCCCTATCTCCACCATGGGCTTGGGCTTGGTCTCTGTCTCCTCTGCCAGACGGGTGCCGGCCCCACCGGCCAGGATCACCACCTTTACGTTTCCCTGAACCTTCGGCCCCATGTACCCCTCCGTGCTCTGGCCCTCTACAGGGCAAAGTCTTGGGACATCTGGAGTAGTCCATGCCTATCGAGGGCGATGCCACCCATCCGAGGACCGCCGGGCTAGCTCCAAGGAAGGTTGGAGATGGCTGGGCATCGAGCCGGGTGAATCGCAGGGCTGGCGTGGGCTATCTCAAGGATGGCCGCGGCCGTGCGGTGGGCATCGTGGCGCAGGGGCAGTTCATCCGAGGCCAGCTCAGCGGTGAAGATAGACCTCACGTACCTGGCGACCTGCTCCAGGTCCGGCTCCACCGGGTAGGCCTCCTCCCGCTGGTAGGCCGCCAGTACCGAAGGTGAGGGCAGCCTGGTGTTGATGATGGCCCAGTCCAGGGCCGGTACCCGCAGGTAGGTGAGCATCTCGCGGAGGAAATCCGAGGCCTTGAATCCGTCGGTCTCGCCCAGCTTGGTCATGAGGTTACACACGTATATCTTGGTGGCCTTGGAGCGTGCTATAGACTCGGCCACACGCCTGGCCAGGAGGTTGGGGACTACGCTGGTGTACAGGTCTCCCGGTCCCAGCACGATGGCGTCAGCCTCTTGAATACGCTGAAGGGCAACAGGGTTGGCCTCCACCTCCGGCTCCAGGAAGACCCGCCTTATACGAGGCAGCGGGGTGTTCCTCAGGTCTATGTCCGACTCACCGCGGATGATCTGGCCCCCCTCCAGCTCGGCACACAGGTCGGCTGGCTCCAGAGTGACGGGCACTACACGCCCGGTGACGCGGAGAAGGGCAGATATCTCCTGGATGGCGTGGGCCAAGTCGCTGTTGAGGGTGGTGAGGGCCGCCAGTATCAGGTTGCCGATGCTGTGGCCGTTTAAGCTGCTTTCTCCCTTGAAGCGGAACTGGAAGGCCTCCCGGAGGGCACGCGTCTCCAGGCTCTCATCGGCAAGAGCCAGTAGGCACTGGCGCAGATCACCGAAGGGAGGGTAACCGAACTCCTTGCGCAGGAGTCCGGAGCTGCCCCCACTGTCAAACATGGTGACAATGGCCGTCAGGTCCACCGGGTGACCCTTAAGTCCCTTGAGCAAGTTAGATATCCCTGTACCCCCTCCTATGACCACGATCTTGGGGGCCGTGCCGTTCTGTATTGGTCCCTCCATGGCTGTACCCTCCCTGCACTAAGACTCGCCGAAGTTATGCAGACTCACCACCCGTGTGGTCTGGGCTGCACTGTGGCTCATGGGTCTGCCAGGACCGGGCTACGTGAGGGGGCCGCCGGGATAATTTGGAACGGTTCCGGCTGAAGGGGATGTTGATCCCCATGCTACCGCCGTCCCGGCAACACCGGGCTTTTTGGAGTGAACCATCCACACAACCCCCACCCATGCGTTCATAGGCAGCCCGCTTCCTCAGCCCGGTCCCGGTGCTGATGAAGGCGGACGGAGGCTTTTCTGGCCGCTAGGAGGAGCCAGCTTCTCCACTGGAAAAACGGCTCAGCTCACCCTGAAGGCTCTCCAGGTCCGTTTCGGGTATCTCTACCCGGCTGAGCCGGCCAACCACCTGGAGCAGGATCCTGCAGCGCTGCCGGGCGGGTACATAGCCCTCGAAGACCGCCTCCAGACCGGCCATGGGGCCCCTGGTCACCCGCACACGCTGACCAGGGGAGAACACCGCCCTATGTCCTTCTGCATTCCACCAGGCAACGCGCTTCCTTATACCGTCCACCAGATTATCTGGGACCGGGACGGGCTTCCCATCGGAGCCTAGGAAATAGGCCACGCCGGTGGCCCACCGTACCATGGGCCAAAAGGGTGAGGTGGGGTCCAGGTGGCAGAAGAGATAGGTTGGGAACAGAGGCTCCAGAAGCCTTCTGCCCCGCCGGCGCACCAGTATCTTGGGATAGAACACTTCCACCCTGGCGTTGCGCAAAGAGAACTGGGCTAACGACTCTTTCTGCGGCTGCGTCTTGACCACGTACTAACCCAGCATTTCTCTAAATACCCCCACTCCTGGGTCAGTTTGTTTCCGGTCCTGAGTCCGGCTTCAAGGCTTCCGCCAACTCCATCACCACCCGCAGGAGCTCCATACCTCTAGGTGTCACCAAGTAGCATCTATGCCTGTCCACGCGCACCTCTTTCTCTTCCAGCATCCCGCTGTTGACCAGGTAACTCAGCCAGTGGCGCCCTTCCTGGCCACCCAGGGGTCCCGTCTCAGGGATTTCTATGACAAGTAAGAATTCCTCCAAGGAACTCAACCTTGCCTTTCCTTGATTGCTATTCCATCCAAACATCCTGCTCCTGTTTATCTGGAAACCGGAGCTAGCTATATACTCTGCTGCTCTGGTGAGGCCGCCAACATTCGGTATAAGTGCCAGAATTGTGTAGGAGTTTACGGCGTGTGTTAGGCCTGCTACACACAATTACGCACCAGAGCCCGGCATGTAATGACTGTACTCGTCCACGTGGTGTAGTCACTATTTCCTCATTTCCGTAAACCAAGGCATGAAAAAGTTCAGATAGATATGAGACAGTAGGCGTGGAAAAGTAGAAGCAGAAGGGGCCACACTTCTGGGTGAGAATAGACCAGAAAGGAGGTGG
>DAOUBE010000146.1:0-6579 GCA_034432835.1 Dehalococcoidia bacterium
AGGACCTGGAGGCAGCCCTCAAGATGCTACAGAGCCTGCAAAATATGGACAAGAAGCGCCTGGGGCTGGCCGGCTTCTCCTTCGGGGCCTCGGTCATTCTCAAAGGGCTGAAGCGTTACAAGCAAGCCAGTGCCCTGGCCTTCATATCCCCCCCTCTGCCAGCCCTGGACGGCTCCATGGTGGCCAAGGAGAAGAAGCCCAAGCTGTTTGTTACCGGCCAGATGGACAAGCTGGTGCCGGTGGAGAAGCTGATGGAGAAGGTTGGGCCCATGGCGGAGCCGGTGGAGTACCAGATGATCCTTGGGGCGGACCATAGCTGGCGTGGGCGGGAGAACGCGCTGGTGGAGCGGGTGGTACGGTTCTTTGTGCAGAACATGCCTTAGGAGCGCCATAGACCCGTGCCCCCTCTACCACGCGCTGGCGGGCGGCGGCTTATAATTGTCCCATAGCTACCTTCCCCGGAGCCCCTTGATGCTATCCAGGAGAGACCGTTGGATGAGGCTGTAACAAGACAAACCAAGGCACCGGCGGCTAGAGCCCCTTGGTACCGGGACCCTGTGTTCATACCCCTGGTACTGTTAGTCTTAGGGATTGACCAGCTTTCCAAGTACCTGGTGAGGGCGAACCTTGCCCCAGGAGAGTCCTTCCCCGCCGAGGGTATCTTCCGCATCACCCACGTTATCAACCGGGGGAGCGCCTTTGGTCTCTTCCCCAACCAGACCGTGTTCTTGGTCCTGGCATCGCTGGTGGGCATCGCGGTGCTGCTGCTTCTGTACCGGAACCACCCCTTCCCCGGGGTGCTCCTGCGGCTGAGCCTGGCCCTCCAGCTAGGCGGGGCCATAGGCAATCTGGCCGACCGGCTTCGGGTGGGGCAGGTAACGGACTTCATCCAGCTTGGGTGGTGGCCTGTTTTCAACCTGGCCGACGCGTCCATCATGGTGGGCATGGCCATGCTGCTGGCCATGTTCCTCATGGCCAAACAGGGTCGGGAGGGGGAGGCCGCCAGGCAGTCCTCTACCCCGGCGCCACCAGGCAGCGGTGCCATCCCTGGCGACGATGACGACCCGCGAATTTACTGCTGACCGCAGTGGCGAGCGGCTGGACCTGTTCCTAGCCCGGCAGGACCTGGGCCTGACCCGGTCCCAGGTGCAGCGATTGCTTCAGGAGGGCCATGCCCTGCTGAACCGGCTGCCCGCCAGGGCCGGCCAACGCCTTAAGGCGGGGGACAGGGTGTGGGTGCACATCCCACCAGCCCAGCCTGCGGAGGTCCAAGCCGAGGCCATACCTGTCCCCGTGCTGTACCAGGACGAGTACCTGCTGGTGGTGGACAAGCCGGCCGGACTGCCCGTCCACCCTTCCCCCGGCCACCCCTCCCATACCCTGGTCAACGCCCTGCTGGCCCTCTGCCCCGGCCTCAAAGGCATCGGGGGTGAGCTGCGGCCAGGCATCGTCCACCGCCTGGACAAGGACACCTCGGGGCTGATGGTGGTGGCCAAGTCCCACGGGGTGCACCTGGCCCTGTCCCAGGCCTTCAAGGAGCGACGGGTGAAGAAGGGGTACCTGGCCCTGGTCACAGGAAGGGTGGCCCTGGATAGCGGAGTCATCGATGCCCCCATAGGGCGGGACCCACGGCATCGAAAGCGCATGGCGGTGGTGCCCGGTGGACGGGAGGCGCGCACCCGATTCCGGGTGCTGAGGAGGTTACAGGCGTATACCCTGGTGGAGGTGTTCCCGGAGACGGGCAGGACCCACCAGATAAGGGTGCACTTGGCCTCCATGGGACACCCGCTGGTGGGAGACGCCCTGTACGGCAGGAAGGCCGCCCACCTAGTGGGTCGGCAGTTCCTCCACGCCCACTTCCTGGCCTTCCACCACCCCGTGACGGGGCAGTGGCTGGAGTTCACCTCGGCTCTGCCGGAGGACCTGGAGCGGTCGCTGGCCGCTCTGGGATGAGGGGTCTCACCGCGGGGGGAGCAGAGGGCGGGGAGGGTTTCGTAATGTTCTGGCTAATCTTCAGGCGCGAAGCTTTGCCCAGCTTCTTGGCCCCAGCAGCCATACCAAAGCAGGTGGCCCACCCCTCAAAAGTCAGGAGCATCCCTCAAGTGACCGTTGCTGACCTTGGTATGGAAGTCTTCGGAGACCATCCCGTACTCCCCCCTCGGAGCGCCGCAACCTCGCAACGATGTCACGGTAGGACAACGCATTGACGGTTAGCTGGGACTTATCTATCCTTGGCGCCACTTCAATCACCTGTGGAGATTGCTGCCCTTGACTCTGAACTGCCTGTAGGAAAAAGATACCCTTTGCGGGCCGAGCGACCCATATGGGCGTTAAGGTATATTATGTGATTGACCCCGGCCGGTTGAGCAAGCACTCTGCGGCCAGCCCCAAGTGGTTGGACCGAGCATACCACCCTGCCTGGGGGCTAATTCAGGTACGTGCTACAATGTTCAGTTGGGGGTGTTTCCTTGTCTGAGAAGGTACGGGTACGTTACGCACCCAGTCCCACCGGTGAGCCGCACGTGGGCAACATACGTACGGCCCTGTTCAACTGGCTCTTCGCCCGGCACACCGGGGGGACCTTTATAGTACGTATCGAGGATACAGACCGCGAGAGGTTCGTCCCAGGGGCCGAGGAGGCCATACTGGAGGGACTGCGCTGGCTGGGGCTGGACTGGGACGAGGGGCCCAACGTGGGAGGACCCCACGCCCCTTACAGGCAGTCCGAGAGGCTTCCCATTTACCAGTCCATGGCCCAGAGGCTGGTGGACGAGGGCAAGGCCTACCGGTGCTACTGCTCTCCCCAGCGGCTGGAACAGCTACGCAAGGAGCAGCAGGCACGCAAGGAGCCGCCCGGGTATGACCGTCGCTGCCGCAACCTGTCGCACCAGGAGCGGGCCAGGGAGGAGGCCAGCGGTACGCCCTGGGTGGTCCGGTTCAAGGTGCCCCTGGAGGGCGAGACCACCTTCCACGACCTGGTGCGGGGTATGGTGAGCTGGCAGAATGCCCTGCTGGACGACTTCGTCCTCCTGAAGTCCGACGGGTACCCCACCTACCACCTGGCAGCCCTGGTGGACGACCACCTGATGGAGATAACCCATGTCATGCGGTCAGAGGAGTGGGTGCCCAGCACGCCCCGGCACCTGCTGCTTTACCAGGCCTTCGGGTGGGAGCCGCCCAGGTTCGCCCACCTGCCCATGATCCTGGGGCCGGACCGGGCCAAGCTGTCCAAGCGCCACGGTGCCACCTCCATCCTGGAGTACCGCAAGATGGGCTACCTGCCCGATGCCATGGTAAACTTTCTGGCCCTGCTGGGCTGGTCCCTGGACGACCGTACAGAGATCATCCCGCGGGATGTCCTGGTACGCCACTTCAGCATCGAGCGTGTGGTCAAATCGCCGGCCATTTTCAACCACGAGAAACTGGACTGGATGAACGGGGTGTACATCCGCCAGCTCAGCCCGGAGGCGCTGGCCCAAGAGCTCCTGGCCTACTGGGACAGGTTCCCGCCAGCCCAGCTCCCCTATCCAGTGGACCGGCGGTACCTCATGGCCATCATTCCGCTGATCCAGGAGCGCCTCAAGCGGCTGGACGAGGCCGCGAACCTGGTGAGCTTCTTCTTCCAGGAGAGGCTGGAGTACAACCTGGGCGAGCTGGTCCAGAAAGGGATGGACGAGGCTGGGACGCTGCGGGCCCTGGAGGTGGCCCTGGACAGGCTGCGCCCGCTGGAGCAGTTCGACGCCCAGAGCCTGGAGGGTGTGATTCGGCCGCTGACGGAGGTGCTGGGCCTCACCACACGGCAGTTCTTCGGCGCCCTGAGGGTCGCCACCACTGGCCGGACGGCGGCGCCGCCCCTCTTCGAGACCATGGCCGTGCTGGGCAAGGAGCGGTGCCTGCGGCGCCTGGACGACGCCATCGCCACGCTGAAGAGAGCGCCAGCAGTAGGTTAATGGGAGAGGGCTCCATGCCAGACCGGTGAGCACACGCGCCGGCCTGGACTAGAACCCCCTATCAAAGAAAAGGAACGGCGAGATGAGCGCCGTGATAGTCACAGAAGGGCTGACCAAGCACTACGGGCGCATCCAGGCTGTCAAGGACCTGGGCCTGGAGGTGAAGCGAGGGGAGATCTTCGGCTTCCTGGGGCCCAACGGAGCAGGCAAGTCCACCACCATCAACCTCCTCATGGGCTTTCTCCGGCCCACCGCCGGCAGGGCCATCGTCCTGGGCCACGACGCCTGGCAGGAGTCGGTTAAGGTGAAGGAGGACGTGGGCTTTTTGCCCGACTTCCCCGCCCTTTACGACAACATGACCGGCCGGGAGATGCTGGACTACCTGATAAAGCTGCACCCTGGCCGAGAGCCGGTCCTCCGCAACGAGCTTCTAGACAGGCTGGAGCTCCCCCAGGCGGCACTGCGCAGGGCCATCAAGGGCTACTCCCGGGGCATGCGCCAGAAACTGGCCATCGTTCAGGCCATGCAGCACAGCCCGTCCCTGCTCATCATGGATGAACCAACGGAGGGCCTGGACCCCCTGATGCAGCAGAGCTTCTACGCCATTGTCCAGGACTACCAGGCCAGGGGCGGGACGGTGTTCCTGTCGTCCCACACGCTGTCGGAGGTGGAGCGGCTGTGCCATCGGGTAGGCATCATCCGGCAGGGCTCGCTGGTGGCCGTGGACAGCATAGACCAGCTACGAGCCCGTAAGGTCCGCACCATGCACGTCACCCTGGCCGAGGACGGGGCCGTGCCCAACTTCTCGGTCCCCGGCGTCGTTGGCGTGGAGGGGAGGGCGCCCAGCTTCACCCTACGGGTCCAGGGGGACATCAACCCGCTGTTACGGGAGCTAGCACAGCACCGTGTGGCGGAGCTGGTGTACGAGCAGGCGCGGCTGGAGGATATATTCCTGGACTTCTATAAGGACGAGCCTTCCCCCAGCCAGTAGGTCTGCTGCCTGCTGATATGAGGACCTGCAGGGGTGCGTCGTTATGCGCCCCGCGGGCCCTACGGAAGAAGGGGTTCTCGGCAACATAGGAATCTGGTGCTATAAGGAGGGCAGGTGCTGCTGGTCTTCACCAACACCCTGAGGGGACACCTGGTGGCCCTGGCACTGGCGGCGCTGGCCCTGGTGGGGCTGGGCATCCTTATATCGGTGAGCTATGAGAGCCTGGGCGGTGGAGAAGCCTACGAGCAGTTCCTGGCCCGGCTGCCCAGGGGCTTCAGCGCCTTCCTCAAGGCCAACCCCCAGATACTGGCCACATCGGGCGCCCAGGGATACATAGGCATAGGGCTCCGGCACCCCATTCTGCTGGTCATGGTATCGGCTTTCGCCATCGCCTCGGCCTCGTGGGCCATCGCTCGGGAGGTGGAGCGCAAGACCTTCCTCATACTTCTGGCCCGGCCCATACATCGGTACCGTATCGGCCTGGCCCGGGGTGCAGAGACCCTGCTGGTCCTCACCCTGCTGGTGGCGGCCACCTTGGCAGGGACCCTGGCCGGGGTAGAGCTGGAGGGCCTGGGCGTGGACATCTACGGGCTGTTCCTGGCCTCGGTGAACGCCCTGGCCCTCTTCGCCGCCATAGGGGGCTACTCCTACCTGGTATCGGCCCTGAGTAGCGAGGGCGGGAAGGCCATCGCCATAGCGGCCGGGGTAACCGTGGCCTTCTTCCTGATAGACTTCTTCGCCGACCTGTGGGAGCCCCTGGACCCTATGGGCCTCGCCTCGGTGTTCCACTACTACGATCCGGTCACCGTGGCCGCCACCGGCACCCTACCGTGGCGGGACATGGCGGTGCTGCTGAGCGTGGCCGCGGCCACCTACGCGGCAGCTATGGTAGTTTTCCAGCGGAGAGATATCCGGTAACAAGAACAGGACCCCATCCAGAGGCACGGCCTGCTACCCCAAGCAACCGGTGACCGCCTGGGATTCACGTCTGCTCTGCTTGGTGCTCCCACGCCCCTCTGTCCTCCTGGAGGGGGCTGCGGGGGTCAGCGGATAAAGTGTCATTCTGGTGGGGCTGGGCCACCTCCCCTCCCAATTCTTCCGTCGCTGCGCTCTCTCACAGTGACACCTCACCCCCTGGCCCAGGGAAGAGGGGGCAGGGGGTGCCCTCACCGTGAGTGAACAGCACCCACAGCAGGATGCCAGGGCAAGCAAACCAAATCCAGTCTGGGGTCTAACTTGACAATATGCTCCCACGGGCGATAATTTCCGTTAAAAGCCCCAGCCCAGAACGCCACCCCTACCTCCTTTCTTGCGCCAGTCCATGCCTGGGGCACCAACGATCTAAGGAGGAACCGGAGCTATGGTGGCAGTAGCCGGCAAGGTGGACCTGGAACAGTTCCAGGAGCAGGGCTACCTGGTGGTCAAAGGCCTCCTGGATGTGGAGAAGGACATCCAGCCCCTGGTGGAGGAGTACACCTCCCTACTGGACTCCCTGGCCGAGCGGTGGTACCAGGAGGGTAAACTGTCCTCGGACTACCGGGGATGAAAAAGTTCAGATAGATATGAGACAGTAGGCGTGGAAAAGTAGAAGCAGAAGGGGCCACACTTCTGGGTGAGAATAGACCAGAAAGGAGGTGG
>DAOUBE010000147.1:0-5987 GCA_034432835.1 Dehalococcoidia bacterium
CCACCTCCTTTCTGGTCTATTCTCACCCAGAAGTGTGGCCCCTTCTGCTTCTACTTTTCCACGCCTACTGTCTCATATCTATCTGAACTTTTTCATCCCCGCCGCAGAGCGGAGAGTTCACGGCGCTTCTCCGCCCCACGGAGGCCAGCAGTACTGCGCCATTAGTACTAAAGTTGGAATGAAGCCTGGCTTAACATCCTGTACGCTACATAAAGAGACACGGTTTCAGCCTCGGCGGCAGACTGGTACCACTTCCGGTTCTCTTTTCAAGGGAAGGGGAAAGGGCTGAACAACGGTCCTCCAGCCCGCCTTCTCCACTGATGTTGTGCAGCGGTTTTGGGCCCACACTACTCTAGCGTAAGGGGGATTGAATGTCGGAGAGCCAGGCTAAGGTGAAAGAGCTCTGGGGTGAGAAATTCAGCATCGTACCCCACGGGCTGGCGGAAGACCAGGTGGTAGCCTACGTCAACCGCTTACTGGAGCACTCCAAGAGGCGTGAAAGCGCGGAAGAGCGCCAGTCCACCCTTCTGAAGCTGGCCGAGCAGACGGTCATCGAGGCCGACAAGCTGGCGGCCAGCATCAAGGCCCAGGCCAAGAAGGAAGCGGAGGAGGAAAAGGCCCGCATAGTGGCCCAGGCGGCTGACAAGGCTCGCGAGGAGGGACAGAAGATCATCAAGGCCGCCGAGGACGAGGCATCCACCCGTGCCAGCAAGATCGTCTCTAAGGCAGAGCAGGACGCCCAGGAGATTATCGAGAGAGCCCAGAAGCGGGCCCAAGACATCCTTCAGGCGGCCAGTGAGAAGGCGGCCAGCATTGAGTCCGAGGCTAAGGTAGAGGCTGAATACGCCGTGCGTCATATGACCACCAAGCTGGCCCACGAGCTCAGGGCCGCCGTCACCGGCGTCTGCAACCAGATGCTGTCCGGCCTGGATGTCTGGGAAGGAGACAAGGTTGCCCAGCAGGAGACCACCAACGGCAAGACCTCCCATGAGGCCATGCCTGAGCCCCATAGGGTGACCTCAAGACCTTCTGCCAAGAAGTAGGAAACCTGGCACCCAAATCTGATATCACCTCAATCTTCGAGCTTGCACCGGGCGAGGGGCGCCCCAGTCAGTGTGCCCCTCCGCCCGGTTTCGCAGCATGCTGGAGCCAGACAGACTGGCCATGAGCGAAGAGAACATCAAGAACCTTTGGGGGTACCGGTTCCGCGTGGTCCAGGAGGGTCTCGCCGAAGCGGACGTCGTGCCCTTCGTGGAGCGCCTCATGGGCCAGTACCAGGCGTGCCTGGAGCGTCTAGAGCACATAGGCACGCTTCATGAACTGGCAAGGCAGGCTGTCCAGCAGGCGGAGGCTATGGCCGCCAAGATCAAGGAGGAGGCCAAGCACGAGGCGGAGAAAGAATTCGCCCGGGTCATCGCCAAGGCTATGAATCAGGCCCAGGAGATCGTGGAAAAGGCGGAGCGTGATGCCCACGAGAGGCTTACCAGGGCCGACGAGCAGGCCCGCGAGGTCCTGGCTAAAGCCGAAGGCGAAGCCAAGGCCATGGCGGATAAGCTGGTCCAGGAACTGACCAACGCCGCCATTCAGAATTTCATCAGGGAGCTAGAAGCCACAACCCCCAAGAAGCAGCCCGTCCCGGGCGACCGCAGTGGCGCCGAGGCCGCCTAGCCGCCCAAGACCACCTCAAACAGGCACAACCAGGGCGCACTCCACTTGACGAAACGCCATAGCTGGGGTACTATCAGGTCAAGACAGGATAAGCTCGGCATCGCCCCGCCTCCCTTTACAAAGCTAGTCCATTGGCTTACAATCCACCGTGGCTGAGGGTAAACGTCTAGTCGCTCCGCTCTCAGTCTTTTCTGTTTTTGTTGAGGTAGTCACCATGCCAGAGCGCACTTACCTTACAGCCGAGGGCCTGGCCAAACTGGAAGCGGAGTTGGAGTACCTTCGTACCGTCCGCCGCCAGGAGGTGGCCGCCCGCATCCAGCGTGCCACCGAGATCGGTGGCACCGTGGACAACGCCGAGTACGATGAGGCCAAGAACGAGCAGGCCTTCATCGAAGGCCGTATCTTGACCCTGGAAAACATCATCAACAACGCCATCATCATCCCCGAAAAGCCCAAAAACTCGGGGGTCGTCCAGGTCGGCTCCACCGTCACCGTCCTCACTGAGAAGAACAAGAAAGAGAAATTCATCATCGTCGGCAGTACGGAGACCGATCCCTCCAAGGGCAAGATCTCCAACGTCTCGCCCATCGGCAAGGCGCTGCTGGGCAAGCGGGTAGGGGAGGAGGCGGAGGTGAGGATCCCCGCGGGCAAGATCAGGTTCAAGGTCATAAGCATAGACTAACCTCCAACCATCCGCTGGATACCACAGAAAACCGCTTTCCACCCCCTATGTATTTGTGTGATAATGGTGCCTTCGAAAGGCAACTCTGACCATACGGGGATCCTTCCACCATGACCATGAAAGAACGGGGAGACGACCTTCTAGAAAGCCGCCGCGAGAAGCTGGAGAGGCTGCGGGAACAGGGTGTCAACCCCTATCCCACCCGGTACCACAGGACCCACACCGCCCGCCAGGCCCACGAGCTTTTCATCCAGTACGAAAAGGCTGCCGCCGGCCCCGCGGACAAGGGCCCTCAGGTGGCCGTGGCCGGCCGCATCACCGCCCTGCGCATCATGGGTAAGGCCGCCTTCCTGGACTTGCGGGATTCTTCCGGTAAGATCCAAGTCCACCTGCGCAGGGACGTCTTGGGCCAAGACTACGACCTGGTCCGCCTGCTGGACCTGGGGGATTTCTTGGGTGCCCAGGGCCCCCTGTTCAGGACCCGCACCGGGGAGGTGACGGTGGAGGCCCAGGCCATCGCCTTCCTGGGCAAGACCCTCCGACCCTTGCCCGAGAAGTGGCACGGCTTGGCCGACGTGGAGAAGCGCTACCGCCAGCGGTACCTGGACCTCATCGCCAATCCGGACGTGGCAGACCTTTTCCTTCTACGGAGCAAGATCGTCAACGCTGTCCGACGCTTCCTGATTAATAAGGGATTCGTGGAGGTGGAGACCCCCATCCTGGTGCCCGTGGCGGCGGGGGCCATGGCCCGCCCCTTCATCACCCACTACAACGCCCTGGACCAGGACGTCTATCTGCGCATCGCCACCGAGCTCTACCTCAAGCGCCTGGTAGTGGGCGGCATGGACAAGGTGTTCGAAATAGGCCGGGTGTTCCGCAACGAGGGCCTGGACCAGGACCACAACCCGGAGTTCACTCTGCTGGAGAGCTACGAGGCCTACGCCGACTATAACGACGTGATGGCCATGGTGGAGGAGATGGTCTGCACCGTGGCCCAGGAGGTGCTGGGCACCTCCCGCCTGGTCCTAGATGGTCGGGAGATCGACCTGACCCCGCCGTGGCGACGCGTCTCTCTCAGGGAGGAGATCCTCAGGCGCACAGGGATAGACGTGGACGCCTATCCCGACGCCCCCTCCCTGGCGGCACGCATGGCCGAGCTGGGGGTGACCTCCGAGCGCAAGGAGAGCCGGGGACGCCTCATCGACAAGCTGCTCTCGGCCAAGGTGGAGCCCCACCTTATCCAACCCACCTTCCTGGTGGACTACCCCGCCGAGATGTCGCCCCTGGCCAAGCCCAAGGCCACCGACCCGCGCTACGTGGAGCGCTTCGAGGCCTTCTTCAACGGGATGGAGGTAGCCAACGCCTACAGCGAGCTCAACGACCCGGACCTGCAGCGGCAGCGCATGCTGGAGCAGGAGGAGATGCGCCGCCTCTACGCCGATGAGGAGGTGGACAGGTTTGACGCCGACTTCCTCCTGGCCCTGGAGCACGGCATGCCCCCCACAGGGGGCCTGGGCATGGGCCTGGACCGACTGACCATGCTCCTCACAGGCCAGCGCACCATCCGGGACGTGCTCCTGTTCCCCCACATGCGCACCAAGGAGTAAGGGGACGAGGACCCAAGAAGCTTCCCCCTTCATGTCAAGGGTGTCGTGTACCAAGGCATGACAAGGCTCACCTTGAGGTTGATAGCAATATGCTCTCCATAGAGCTGATACGCAAGGACCCTGAATACGTACGGAGCGCCCTGAAGAAGCGGGGCGAGGAGGCCGCCATAGACCGGCTGCTGACGCTGGATGCCCAGCGACGCCAGCTCATAGCCCAGGGGGACGAGCTGCGGGCCCACCGCAACCTCATGAGCAAAAAGCTGGGCCAGATGAAAGACCGCCCGCCTGCCCTCCTGGAGGAGATGCGAGCCGCAAGCCAGCGCATCGCTGACCTGGAGCGGGAGGTGAAGGCCCTGGACGACCAGGTCCAGCAGGCCCTCCTCCATCTTCCCAACCTTCCTGCCGAGGACGTGCCCGTGGGCACGGGAGAGCAGAACAACAAGGTGGTGCGCACCTGGGGGGAGCCCCGCCAGTTCGACTTCCAGCCCCTGCCCCACTGGGACCTGGCGGAGAAGCTGGACATCATCGACTTCCAGCGTGGAGTGAAGCTATCGGGTTCGCGCTTCTACGTCCTGAAGGGAGCCGGAGCCCGACTGGAGCGGGCCCTCATCAACTTCATGCTGGACATCCAGACCCGCGAGCACGGTTACAAGGAGGTCCTCCCTCCCTTCCTGGTCAAGCAGGAGATCATGGTAGGTTCGGGCAACCTGCCCAAGTTCGGCGACAACCTGTACCACGACACCGAGGATGACCTGTGGCTCATCCCCACCGCCGAGGTGCCCCTGACCAACCTCCACCGGGACGAGATCTTGGAGGCGGACTCGCTGCCCATGTACTACGTGGCGTATACCCCCTGCTTCCGAAGGGAGAAGGCCGCCGCCGGCCGGGATACCCGCGGTATCAAACGAGTGCACCAGTTCGACAAGGTGGAACTGTACAAATTCGTGGCGCCGGAGACGTCCTTCGACGAACTGGAGAAGCTGGTGGCCAACGCCGAGGAGGTGTGCCGCAGGCTAGGGATGGCCTACAGGGTGCTCCTGCTCTGTACAGGCGAGCTTGGATTCCCCTCGGCCAAGTCCTACGACCTGGAGATGTGGGCACCAGGCTCTGGCGAATGGCTGGAGGTGAGCTCCTGCTCCAACTGCACCGATTTTCAGGCCCGCCGAGCCAACGTGCGGTACCGCCCACAGCCTGGGGCCAGGCCCCAGTTCGTCCACACCCTCAACGGCTCTGGGCTGGCCCTGCCCCGGGTGTTCATATCCATCCTGGAGAACTACCAGCAGGCCGATGGCTCAGTAGTGATACCAGAAGCCCTCCGGCCCTACACCGGCTTTGACAGGATTGTCCCACCCTAGTGTGACAGATGCTTGCGTACCCGGGCAGGTATCGCTATAGTTTATATGAGTGGGGCTGTAGCTCATCTGGGAGAGCGCCTCAATGGCATTGAGGAGGTAAGGGGTTCAAGTCCCCTCAGCTCCACCAACCTCTAAGGTATCAAGAATTCCCAGAGGGTTACCATCGCCTGCTCCAACAGAACGGGCAGGGTCCGGTGGACAGCCACCTGGGAGTCATGCTTCTCCACGGCCTCCGGAAAACCACCTCCTACCCCATCAACTGGCATTTTCCCTGAACAACTAACCGCCAACAGAATCCTAGACCATCAACACAGGTGCTGTTGGCTTGAGACAGATGCCACCATGCCTCCGCACCCCTGGAGAAGAGGGACCCCAGGGGTCAGAGGATACAGGGTCATCCTGAGCCTGAGGCGAAGAACCTGGCGGGGCTGGGCCACCTTCCCTCAGATTCTTCGGTCGCTACGCTCCCTCAGCATGACACTTCACCCCTCAGGGCCAGGGGAGTACACCCACCTGGAGTAAACAGCACCCCAACAGCATACCAAAGCCAAGCAAACAGTACCTCAACATACCTATCGTGAAAAAGTTCAGATAGATATGAGACAGTAGGCGTGGAAAAGTAGAAGCAGAAGGGGCCACACTTCTGGGTGAGAATAGACCAGAAAGGAGGTGGCC
>DAOUBE010000148.1:0-4680 GCA_034432835.1 Dehalococcoidia bacterium
GGCCACCTCCTTTCTGGTCTATTCTCACCCAGAAGTGTGGCCCCTTCTGCTTCTACTTTTCCACGCCTACTGTCTCATATCTATCTGAACTTTTTCATAGAATCAGGGCGTTTTCCTCAGACAGGCGCCGATAACATTCATACACTGGCTTTGCGACGGCACTTTGGTGATATACATGCCACGTAATGCTCCGATTCATTACAGGCGTACCAGGTACCATCACCGTTATGCCAACCACACAGCGGGCTCTCCTGGAGCACCCACTCCCCCCTCCCCATGGGGCTGGCCCAGGAGCCCCTCGTCGCCAGATTGACACCGCCCTGGCCCCTTCGTACACTGGCGGAGAACCTTAGGCGAAAGCCATGTCCAAAAGCAAGAAGGAGTGGCGCGAGAAGACCCTGGGGCCCCAGGTGGGGAGGGCCCAGGAACGCCAGGAAGGCATCGAGGCCGAATCGGGTTTCCAGCCTGACGTGGTGTACACCCCCGAGGACCTGGAGGCGGCGGGCTTTGATTACCACCGCGACCTGGGCTTCCCAGGCGAGTACCCCTACACCCGGGGCATCCACCCCAACATGTATCGCGGCCGCCTCTGGACCATGCGCCAGTACGCCGGCTTCGGTGACCCTCAGGAGTCCAACCGCCGCTTCCGGTACCTTTTGGAGCAGGGCCAGACCGGACTCTCCATAGCCTTTGACCTGCCTACTCAGATGGGTTACGACTCCGACCACCCCATGGCCAGGGGGGAGGTGGGCAAGGTTGGCGTCCCCATCAGCCACCTGGGGGACATGGAGGTCCTGTTGGAGGGCATCCCCCTGGACCGGGTCACCACCTCCATGACCATCAACGCCACCGCTGCCATTCTTCTAGCCTTCTACATCGCCGTGGCCAAGAAACAGGGCGTCGCCCCCGCAGTCCTCAGCGGCACCCTTCAAAACGACATCCTGAAGGAATACATCGCCCGGGGCACCTACATATACCCACCCCAACCCTCCCTGCGGCTGGTGGTGGACATTATACGCTACTGCTCCCAGGAGCTCCCCCGCTGGAACCCCATCAGCATCAGCGGCTACCATATGAGAGAGGCTGGGGCCACCGCCGCCCAGGAGCTGGCCTTCACCTTCGCCAACGCCATAGAGTACGTGTCCGCGGTGCTCAAAGCCGGTCTGAACGTGGATGACTTCGCTGGACGCCTCTCCTTCTTCTTCGCCGCCCACAACAACCTGCTGGAGGAGGTGGCCAAGTTCCGGGCCGCCCGTCGCATGTGGGCACGAATCATGCGGGAGCGCTTCAAGGCCTCCAACCCCCGCGCCTGGATGCTCCGCTTCCACACCCAGACCGCCGGGGTCACCCTCACCGCCCAGCAACCGGATAATAACATCGTTCGCACCACCATCCAGGCCCTGGCCGCTGTCCTGGGCGGCACCCAGTCGCTCCACGTCAACTCCCGGGACGAGGCCCTGGGCCTGCCCACCGAGGAGTCCGTCCAGATCTCCCTCCGCACCCAGCAGATCATCGCCCACGAGAGCGGCGTGGCCGACGTGGTGGACCCCCTGGGCGGCTCTTACTACGTGGAGTACCTCACCACCCACCTGGAGCAGGAGGCCAACCGTTACATTCAGCGCATGGACGAGATGGGGGGTGCCCTGGCCGCCCTGGAGTTGGGCTACCAGCCGCGGGAGATCCACGAAAGCGCCTACCGCCACCAGCGGGCCGTGGAGGAGGGCAGGCGCATCGTGGTGGGGGTGAACAGGTACGTCACCGACTCGCCGCCAGTGCCTGTCCAGCGCATCGACCCCGAGATGGCCCGCCGTCAGATAGCCCGCCTACGCCGGGTGCGCCGAGAGCGGGACAGCCAGGCGGCCCAGCGGGCCCTGGCCCGCTTGGAGGAGGTGGCCCGCAGCACCGAGAACACGATGCCCCCTATCCTGGAGTGCGTGGAGGCCTACTGCACCCTGGGGGAGATCTGCGACGTCTTACGCAAGGTGTTCGGAGAGCAGAAGGAGACCTTGGGGTTTTAGGCCCCAATCCATAAGGGTTTTTGTACCCAAGCAACATCCAGCAGACCTGCGCTCCAGTCCTTGGTCTGCTACCACTCTTCCCATCATCTTTGGCGCTTCAGGTGCCTATCATCAGCAGATGTTTTATACGTCTCAAATGGGGTAAACTACAGTGGAGATGCTGAGGGTGGCGAGTTATGAAAAATCCAACAAGAGACTTACAGAAGGTTGCTGCCAAAGAAGGTCTTTACATCCGTTCCGATGCAAGATGCTGTGATAAGAAGAATGAAACTCCCTCAAGAGGTACAAGCCAAACAGACAGAAGTGCCCCGGCGCCAGGTAGATGGAATGAGGGATGCGCTGATTCATGCATATTCTCCAGTGGACCTGGACCTAACTTGAAAAACGGTCCATAGAGACTTGCCTTACCTTAAAGAGAGAGCTTCCAAAGGACCCTTTCCGAGCTTTATTGAAAATGGGAGGTGAGGGCCCATGCCAGACCTTCTCTTGACCGAAGAGGAGCGGTTGCTCCAGTCCAGCGTCCGCGACTTCGCCCAGCGGGAGCTGGCACCCCGAGCCCAGGAGATCGACCAGCGGGAGGAGTTTTCCTGGGAGAACTGGCGGGCCATGGCCGCCCTGGGCCTTCAGGGCATCGGCATTGACCCCGCCTACGGCGGCTCCGGCGGCGGCTACCGAGATGTAGCCATAGTGGTGGAGGAGGTAGCCCGCGGCTGCGTGGGCACCAGCGTGGGCCTCATCACCCACGTCTCCCTCAGCGGCCAGACCATCTACCAGTTCGGGAGCGAGGAGCAGAAGAGGCGCTTCTTGCCCCCCATGGCCCGGGGCGACAGGATCGGGGCCTGGGCCCTCACCGAGCCTGGCGCCGGCTCCGACGCCGCCTCCATCCAGACCACCGCCGTCAAGCGCAACGGCCAGTACTACCTCAACGGCACCAAGATCTTCAGCACCAACGGAGACATCGCCGACTACCTGGTGGTCTTCGCCACCCACGACCGCAGCCTCCGCACCAAGGGGATGAGCGCCTTTGTCGTGGAGAAGGGGATGCCCGGATTCAAGGCCACCAAGCAGCACGGTAAGATGGGCATACGCGGCTCCACCACCGCCGAGCTGGTCTTTGAGGACTGCCCAGTGCCCGAGGCCAACCGCCTGGGTGAGGAGGGCCAGGGCTGGAAGATCGCCATGAACATCCTGGACTCCAGCCGCATCATCATCGCCGCCCAGAGCGTGGGCATCGGCCAGGCGGCCCTGGAAGCCGCCGTCAGGTACGCCCAGCAGCGCTCCACCTTCGGCAAGAAGCTGGGCGAACACCAGGCCATCCAGTTCATGCTGGCGGACATGGCCACCGATGTCCACGCCGCCCGCCTGATGACCCTCCACGCCGCCACCCTTAAGGACCGGGGCCTCCCCTTCATCAACGAGGCCTCCATGGCCAAGCTCTTCGCCTCGGAGATGTGCCAGCGCGTCGCCGACAAGGCCCTCCAGATATACGGCGGCTACGGCTACTTCAAAGAGGCTCCCGTGGAGCGCCTCTTCCGCGACGCCCGCATCACCACCATATACGAGGGTACCTCCGAGATCCAGCGCCTCATCATCGCCCGCCAGGTCCTCCAGGCCATGGCCCAGTGAGGGGGCCGGCCGTGGAAGACATCGCCTCCCTCTGCTCCGCTAGGGGCATCCACCACGTCGGCATCGCCGTGCGAGACCTGGAAGAGGGTGTAGCCCTCTACCGCCGCCTCTTTGGACTGGAGCCGGGCTCCGTGGTGGAGCTGCCCCAGCACGGCGTCCGGGCCGTCATGCTGGCGGCGGGCAGCCAACACCTAGAGCTGCTCCAGCCCCTGGGGCCAGAGAGCAGCGTCGCCCGGTTCCTGGAGCGCCGCGGCGAGGGCCTGCACCACCTGGCCCTGGAGGTGCCAGACATCCGCGCCGCCCTGAAGGCCCTTAGGGAGAGCGGGGTGGAGCTGATAGACCAGGAGCCCCGCCAGGGCCTGGCCGGCCTGGTGGCCTTCATCCATCCTCGGTGGGCCCATGGCGTCCTCACCGAGCTAGTGGAGCCTTATCAGGAGTACTGACGTCGCTAGCCAGCGGGCGCGCATTGGTCTAAAATATTAAGATACATAAGCGTGGTTATGGAAAGAAAGATTCGGGTGCTGGTGGCCAAGCCTGGCCTGGACGGCCACGACCGGGGGGCCAAGGTCATTGCCAGGGCCCTGAGGGACGCGGGGATGGAGGTGATATACACCGGCATCCGCCAGACGCCCCAAATGATCGTGGAAACTGCCGCCCAGGAGGATGTGGACGTCATCGGCCTGAGCATCCTGTCGGGCGCCCACCTGGAGCTGTTCCCCGAGATAATGCAGGGCCTCAGAGAAAAGGGCATGGAGGAGGTGGTTGTGGTGGCGGGAGGCATCATCCCCCAGGAGGACCGGGAGGCCCTGCTGGCCATGGGTATTCGGGGCATCTTTGGCCCTGGGACCTCCACAGGGGAGATAGTAGATTTTATCCGGCAGGCGGTAGCCCGTCCGGCCAAGTGACTTTTCCAAAGACCCCGCTCCCAGAAAAACCCATCCTGAAAAAGTTCAGATAGATATGAGACAGTAGGCGTGGAAAAGTAGAAGCAGAAGGGGCCACACTTCTGGGTGAGAATAGACCAGAAAGGAGGTGG
>DAOUBE010000149.1:0-2430 GCA_034432835.1 Dehalococcoidia bacterium
CCACCTCCTTTCTGGTCTATTCTCACCCAGAAGTGTGGCCCCTTCTGCTTCTACTTTTCCACGCCTACTGTCTCATATCTATCTGAACTTTTTCAGGATGGAGGGGGAAGGGGAGCACGGGGCCCATCAAGAGTGTACGGGGAACAGCAGCCCCAAGGATGCTCCGGTGCTGCTACCGGCATAGGCTAGGTGGAGTAGAGGATGCGTCCGCAATTGGGGCACAGGACCAGCCCTTTGGAGAGGCGCACCTGCTGGGCCTGATGGGTGGGAAGGGTGACGCGGCAGGCCTGACAGATGCCCCTTTCCATCTTAGCCACGGCACGGCCTCCCTTGGCAGCTCGAAGCTGTTCGTACAAGGATAGCTCAGACCTATCGACGA
Source organism: Dehalococcoidia bacterium (assembly GCA_034432835.1). Taxonomy (GTDB): domain Bacteria; phylum Chloroflexota; class Dehalococcoidia; order Lucifugimonadales; family DAOUBE01; genus DAOUBE01. Next base: position 380 of record DAOUBE010000149.1, read on the forward strand.
GGGAGCTCATGGCCTGGCGCCGGACTATCAGGCTGTCCAGGGCCTCCCTCAGGCGGTTCTTCTCCCGGACAAGCTGGACGTTGCGCGCCTCCCAGACCTGGTTGTCCCGCTGGACCCGGTCCTCCCGCTGCCTCAGATCCTGCTGGGCCTCCTCCAGGGCCACCATGGTCTCCAGCAGGCGTTCCTCCACGCCCTGGCCCTGCTGCTTGACCATGGCCAACTCTCGCTCCATGTTGGTGAGCTCCTTGGGGTTGACTACCGACCCGCTGTACAGCCGACGCTCCAGCTCGGCGGCCTTCTGCCTCAAGCTCTGGACGGTTAGCTCCTGGTCGCGCTGTTGGCCCAGGAGCTGCTGCACCCGCTGGCGGAGCTGCTCCAGCTCCTTGCTGGCCCTTTCCATGGGGCTAAGCTCCGCCAACTGCGCCTCCAGGGCCCTGATGAGATTGCGGTGGTCGTCTATGGCCAGGTCCAGCTCTTGAAGTTCGTACAGTTGGCGATTGGAAGTCAAGCGTACCCCCAGCTAGAAGCCCCTTGCCACGATTGTAGGAATGGCTTTAGGGCTTGTCAACGAAGGGTAAGGGCCCCAACAAGACCCGCTCCACGACCCATCGCGGTCACGGTGGGCCAGCGTCCTTTTTACTCATGGCTCACTACGTCTTTCTTCCACCGGCGGAAGACCGTAGGGCGCACCCTGCACCAGGGCACAGCCCTGGACCCTCCTCTTTGGGTGCCCAAGAAGGATTGTGTTTGGTCTCACCCACCCGGCAGGGCACGCCCTGCACCCACTCTGTGCCTTCCCTGGTCACATAACCTCACTGACCACCTCAGGGAAGTGTGGGTCAGGGGCGAGGCCTTGGGGATTCTCCCTTGGCACCCCTAGCGGGGGATGCCCCCTCTGCACTCCCCCTGGCCCCACCCCCTGACCCCCCAGGGCAGTCTCTGGGCTCGCGCCTGAATGCCTGCTTCACCATCCCATCAGGAGCACGATAGCCAAACTACGGGTGCAGGGCTTGCCCTGCCTGGGCCAGGGCCTGGGCCAGGTGGACCAGGGAACGCACGGGCACCCCCGTGGCCCCCTTGACAATGTAGCCTTTGTCCTTGTTGGACATGGATGTGCCGGCAATGTCTATGTGGACCCAGGGCGTGCCCTCGGCGAACTCAGAGATGATGTGGGCGGCGGTGATGGCACCGGCGGACCTGCCGCCCGTGTTCTTCATGTCGGCCACGTCGCTTCTCACCTGCTCCTTGTACTCCTCAAACATTGGTAGCTGCCACATCTTCTCGCCGGCGGCCCGGCCCGCCTGTACCACCCGGTCCACCAGGTCCTGGTTGTTGCCGAGGACGGCGCTGCAAACGTCCCCCAGGGCCACCACGGCCGCCCCGGTGAGGGTGGCCACGTCCACCAGGCGGTTCAATCCCAGGCGGCGGGCGTAGCACAAGGCGTCGGCCAGCACCAGGCGTCCCTCGGCGTCGGTGTTAATTATCTCCACCGTCTTACCCGACATGGTCCTGACGACGTCGCCGGGGCGCTGGGCCGAGCCGCCAGGCATGTTCTCCGTGGCAGGCACCAGGGCAGTCACGTTCAGTTTGAGTTTCAGCCGAGCGATGGCCTTGACCGCCGCCATGACCGCCGCGCCCCCTGCCATGTCCCCCTTCATCTCGTCCATGCGGTCGGCGGGCTTTAGGGAGATTCCGCCGCTATCAAAGGTGATGCCCTTGCCCAGCAGACCCAGGTTGTTTCCGGGGTTGTCCGGGTCTCCCAAATAACTCAGGACTATGAGCTTGGGGGGCTGGGCACTGCCGGCAGCCACCCCAAGAAGGGCTCCCATGCCCAGCTCCAGCATCCTCTCCCTGTCCAGGACCTCCACCCCCAGCCCCTCCTCCCGGGCCATCTGCTGGGCAATCTCGGCCATGCGGGTGGGGGTCATGATGTTAGCAGGCTCGTTGACCATGTCCCGGGCCAGGTTGGTGGCCTCGGCCAGTATGCGCCCACGGGCGACCCCCGCCTCCAGGGCGGCGGCCTTGGCGGCGTCCCGCTCCACGATCTGCAG
>DAOUBE010000150.1:0-3281 GCA_034432835.1 Dehalococcoidia bacterium
AGCTCCCCGACGACTTCGAGCTGGGCCTGGAAGCCGTCTCTTTCTGGCAGCCGCCGGAGAAGACCTTCCCCTTCAGCGCCCACATCGCCACCGTCATCATCGACAAGGACACTGGCCAGGTGAAGCTCACCGGCTACTACGCCGTGGATGACTGCGGAGTGGTCATCAACCCTCTGCTAGTGGAGGGCCAGGTCCACGGCGGCATCGCCCAGGGGGTTGGCCAGGCCCTGGTGGAGGAGGCAGTGTACGGCGACAACGGCCAGTTGCTCACCGGTACCTTCATGGACTACGCCATGCCCTTTGCCGATGAGTTCCCCATGTTCACCCTGGACCGCACGGTGACCCCAAGTCCCTTGAACCCCCTGGGCGCCAAGGGCATCGGTGAGATGGCGACCATCGCCGCCACACCAACCGTGGTCAACGCCGTGGTGGACGCCCTGTCACACCTGGGCGTCAAGCACGTGGATATACCCCTGAAGGCCGAAAAGATCTGGAGAATCCTGAAGGAGAAGGGGGTGGCCAAATGATTCCGGCGACCTTTGAGTACCATGCCCCGTCCACCGTCCGCGAGGCGGTGACGCTGCTAAGGAAACTGGGCCCCGATGCCAAGCTGCTAGCTGGCGGCCACAGCCTCATCCCGGCCATGAAGCTGCGCCTGACCCAGCCCAAGCACCTCATTGACCTGGGCCGTATCTCTGGCCTGTCCTACGTCCGTGAGGAGGGTGGGAACCTGGCCATCGGCGCCATGACCACCTACTACAACATCCAGTCGTCTCCCATAGTCCAGCGGCGGCTGCCGGCCCTGGCCGAGGCCATTGACCAGATCGCCGATGTCCAGGTGCGGAACAAGGGGACTATTGGCGGCTCCCTGGCCCACGCCGACCCGGCGGCGGACCTCCCCGCCCTAATGCTGGCCCTGGAGGCCAGCCTGGAGGCCACCGGCGCCGGGCGCGCCAGGACCATCCCCGCCGAGCGCTTCTTTGTGGACCTGTTCACCACGGCCCTCCGGCCCACGGAGGTACTGACCCAGGTGACCATCCCGCTGCCGCCAGCCCGCACCGGGGTCTCCTACAAGAAGCTGCCCAACAAGGCCTCCCACTACGCCCTGGTGGGCGTGGCCGCCGTGGTGACCCTGGCCCCCGACGGGACGTGCCAAAAGGTGCGCATGGGCGTCACAGGGGCGGGTCCCAAGGCGGTGCGGGCCAAGGCGGCGGAGCGGTTCTTGGAGGGCAAGCAGCCCACCGAGGCCAATCTGCGGGGGGCCGCCGAGCGGGCTGCTCGGGGCATCGACTTCCTCAGCGACATCCACGGCTCTTCCGAGTACCGTGAGGCCATGACCAAGGTCTTTGCCCTGCGCGCCCTGGAAGAGGCCGTGGGTAGGGCCGGGAGGTAGCGGGGCACTGGGAACAGCCGCCTAATCTGGAAGGACCCGCACGTGGGCGCCCTGTAGGGCGCCCACACTGTTCCCGGCAAGGTACAAGGATGAGTGGTCCTGTGAATGCCCGAAGTAAATCGAACGAGCCCGTCTATGGTTATGCACAGAAGTCCATTCGGCAATGGTCAGAGTCTATCAGACCCTTGGCCTTGTAGATACAGCTAACAAGCGCGGGCGCCCTACGTTCCCTCCACCAGCTCTTTGAGGGTCTTGAGGTAGCGGTACAGGCGCCGTTCGGTGGTGGGCTTCATGAGCAGGTTGTAGAAGAAGCGGCTGATGGGGTCGCCAATGCGGTACTCCTCCGTCAGGGAGAACTCCGTCCGTCGTTCCCGCTCTCCCGGCTTGATGGCGAAGGCCACCCTGCCCTGGAACCTCCCCGCCGTCACGGACCAGACCACCTTGACATTGGGCTCGAACTCCACCACCTCCACGTTGAAATCCCGCTTCTGGCCTCGAATGGTCTGGGACATACGCATCCTGGTACCCTGGCCGTAGGGCTCCGGAGAGAGCTTCTCAATACTGGTCTTGGCGTCGGTGCCGTACCAACGCCCGACCTGCTCGGGGTCCAGGTACCGAAATATGCGCTCTGGAGTGGACCGGAGAATGGCGTAGGCGGTTACCGAGGTCACGGCGACCCCCTTGTGGCGTTGGAGTCGCGGCTATAGTAAACACAAACCGCCTCAGCATCAAGGGGCGTCAACCCACCTACGCCCAGCCGTGGTAAACTAGCGCCAAAACAGCCAAGGGGAGTTTGCCATGAAAGTTGGATTCATCGGCCTGGGAAGAATGGGCAAGCCCATGGCCCTCAACGTCCTGAAAGCCGGTTTCCTCCTCACCGTGCACAACCGCAGCCAGGGAGCGGTGGAGGAGCTGGTGGCGGCCGGGGCCCGCCGGGCCTCCTCCCCCGCCCAGGTGGCCCAGGAGTGCGACGTGGTCCTGACCTGCCTCCCCGATGTCCCCACCTCGGACCACATCTTCCTGGGACAGGACGGCCTCCTGGCCGCAGCCAGGCCGGGGCAGGTCTTTGTGGACCACAGCACCGTCACCCTGGCCCTCTCGCGGCGCTGCGCCCAAGCGGCCACGGCCCGGGGCGCCTACTTCCTGGACACGCCTATCAGCGGAGGCCCCGAGCGCGCCGCCGACGGCACCCTCACCATCATGGTGGGAGGCGACAGACAGGCCTTTGACAAGGTGGAGCCGGTGTTCAAGGCCATGGGCAAGAACGTTCGCTACGCGGGCGGCTCCGGCGCGGGGACGGTGTTCAAGCTTATAAACCAGCTCCTGGCCTCCATAAACATCTGTGCCGTGGCCGAGGCCATGGTCATGGCGGAGAAGGCGGGGGTTGACCGCCAGGCGCTGCTGGAGGTGCTGAACACAAGCTGGGGCGGCAGCGCCGTCCTGGCCCGCAGGGGCCGGTCATCCTGGCCCGGGAGTTCAACCGGGGAGCGCCCATCAAGCATCTGGCCAAGGACATCGGCATCATCCAGGAGCTGGCCCGGGACCTGGGGATGCCCCTCCAGATGGGCGATAGCGCTGCCCGCCTGCTGCGCCAGGCCTTGGACCAGGGCTTGGGCGAAAAGGACATCGCTGCCCTGGTGGTGCCCCTGGAGAAGCGAACAGGGACGAGAGAACAGGGCTTAAGATGAGGGGTTAGGGTCTGAGTTCCCCTGGCCCTGACCACGGTCTCCAACCCATGACCCCTAAGCCCTGACCCCTTACCCCTATTCTCTATTCCCTGCCCCTGTCCTTCCTGAAAAAGTTCAGATAGATATGAGACAGTAGGCGTGGAAAAGTAGAAGCAGAAGGGGCCACACTTCTGGGTGAGAATAGACCAGAAAGGAGGTGG
>DAOUBE010000151.1:0-2532 GCA_034432835.1 Dehalococcoidia bacterium
CCACCTCCTTTCTGGTCTATTCTCACCCAGAAGTGTGGCCCCTTCTGCTTCTACTTTTCCACGCCTACTGTCTCATATCTATCTGAACTTTTTCAGACAGCCAGCGCAGCCCCGCTTGAGGAATATTCCACCCAGTCGTATAATTCCCTCCGACCTTGAGGCAAAGGGGGTGATCATGGGCTTCAAGATGGTGATTCTCCCTCCCAACACCCAGAAGGACTGGCCCCAGAAGATCAAGGCCGTTGTCCCCGATGCCGAGGTGCTCCTCTTCGACCGCTGGGAGGACGCCCTGGAGGAGATCCAGGACGCCGACGCCGCTTACGGTAACGTGGTGCCGGAGCTTCTGGCCCGGGCCAAGAAGCTGCGCTGGATTCAGGCCCCCGCCGCCGCGCCCCCAGCCGGTTACTACTACAAGGAGCTCATCGAAAGCCCGGTGGTGGTGACTAACCAGCGAGAGATCTACAACGACCACATCGGTGCTCACATCATGGCCTTTGTCCTGGCCTTTGCCCGGGGGTTTCACTACTACATCCCCCAGCAGCTAAGGCGCGAGTGGAAGCCCAGAGGTATCCAGGCCACGGTGTACCTACCCGAGGCCACAGCCCTAATCATCGGCGTAGGTGGCATAGGCAGCGAGGCCGCCCGATTGTGCTCCGCCTTCGGCATCACCGTCATCGGCGTGGACGCCCGGCGGCCCGAACCCCCTCCTGGCGTGAAGGAGCTCCACAGGCCAGACAAGCTCCACGACCTGCTGCCCAGGGCTGACTTCGTCATCATGACAGTGCCGGAGACGCCCCAGACCCGGGGCATGATGTCCATGCGCCAGTTCAAGTTGATGAAGAAGACGGCCTACCTCATCAACATAGGCCGCGGCGCCACCGTCATCCTGGACGACCTGGTAGAGGCCATACGCTCGGGGACCATCGCCGGTGCTGGGCTGGATGTGTACCAGGTGGAGCCCCTGCCGTCCGACCACCCGCTGTGGACCCTGCCCGGCGTGCTCATGACTCCCCATGTGGCTGGCGAGGGCCCCTACCTCCAGGAGCGCCGCACCCAGCTTCTTCTGGAGAACTGCAAGCGCTTCAACGAGGGCCGGCCCCTGCTCAATGTGGTGGACAAGGCCAACTGGTTCTAGATAGGCGTGCGGGGGACTTGGTCCCCCTTGGGATAGTGTGGGGTGCCCCTGAGCGCGCTCCGAGGGCGGGTGGGACCAACCACAGTCCCCCTAGGGTATCCAAAGACAAGGGCCCAGGGCGCGCCCTAGAGCCAGGCGAGCCCTGCCGGGTGGATGGGATGACCAAGGCTCCATCTTGGGCGCCCGAAAGCGGGTGCAGGGCCTGCCCTGCCCCTGACGGGAGCGAATGGGCGCACCCCGGCCTCGCCCAGCGCTAAGAAAGGAGAAGAGACATGCCCATCATTCGCCACGAGGAGATACCGGCCGAGCAGACCCGGCCAGGGATGAAGGGAAGGCGCATCCTCAACAAGGAGCGCGGCTCCGCCACCACCACCATGGGCGACTCCATTATGTCGCCCGGCGCCAAGATCCCCCTTCACACCCATCAGAACGAGGAGACCATCGTAGTGGTGGAAGGCACCCTGGACTTCATCGTGGGCAACGAAAAGAAGTCCTGCAAGCCCATCAGCACCCTCTTCGCCCCGGCGGGAGTGCCCCACAGCATCATCAACAGCAGCCAGGCCGATGCTCGCATCCTGACCTTCCATCCCGTCCACAACCCCCAGACCACGTGGCTAGAGCAGTGACAGGGCCTGCGCCTCGGACCGGGCGTGGGTGGCCGCTGGGAGGTGGGGCTGGAGAGCGCGCCCATGGCTGACATCCTTCAACCCTTGGGGGACGTGGGCAACGTCTTCCTCTTTGAGAACGACCAGGCAAAGGTCTGGGAGCTGGTGCTGGAACCTGGCCAGCAAAGCCTCATGCACCACCACACCATGGACTACCTCTTTGTGGTGGTGGAGGGCGGCCGGCTACGCACCGAGTACCAGAACGGCTCCTTTATTGAGGACGACTACGCCCCGGGAGACGTGGAGTTCAATACACGCTGCAGCACCCACCGGGTGGTCAACGTTGGCACCAGCCGGTGGCGCAACGTCATCATAGAGATCAAGGAGGAATCCGATGGCTAAGGATGACCTGGCCTTCAAGCCAGCTTGGGAGCTGCGGGACCTCATCGCCAGCCGCAAGGTCTCGCCCGTTGAACTTACCGAGATGTACCTAAGGCGCATCGAAGCCCTGAACCCCAAGCTCAACGCCTACCTCACCGTCACCCCCGACGAGGCCCTGGCCTCGGCCAGAAAGGCGGAGCAGGCGGTCATGCGGGGCCAGCGCCTGGGCCCCCTCCACGGCGTCCCCATCTCCATCAAAGACCTGGAGATGACCAAGGGCACCCGCACCACCTTCGGCTCCCTCATCTACAAGGATTTCGTGCCGGAGATAGACTCCGTCGTGGTGGAGCGCGTCCGCAAGTCTGGGGCCATCATCCTGGGCAAGACCAACACCCCCGAGTTCGGCCTATC
>DAOUBE010000152.1:0-5070 GCA_034432835.1 Dehalococcoidia bacterium
CCCTGCTGGCCGGGTTTAACGGCAAGTCCGTGCTCCAAGGGGCCTCCCCCCTGGTGGGTAAGCAGGGCCATAAGCTTCTGGACCAGCGCCTGACCATCCGGGACGTGCCCACCTTGGACATGGTCCCGGGCAGCCGCATGTGTGACGACGAGGGTGTTCCGACCCGGGAGCTGGCCCTGGTGGACCGCGGCGTCATCGGCAGCTTCCTGTACGACCTTCAGACAGCCGCGCAGGCGGGAACGGAGAGCACGGGCAGCGCCCACCGAAGCCTTCACACCCCTCCAGAGCCTGGCGCCAACGTGCTGGTGGTGGAGGAGGGGGACGCCTCCTTCCAGGACATGCTGGCTGACATGGAGTCGGGCCTGGTGGTGGAGCGCCTGCTAGGCGCCGGGCAAAGCAACGTGCTGGGCGGAGATTTCAGTGCCAACGTATTGTTGGGCTACAGAGTAGAAAACGGTAGGATCACTGGCAGAGTTAAGAATACCCTGGTGTCTGGCAACGTGTACCGGGCGCTGAGCCAGATAGCGGGTATCGGCAGGGAGTCCAGGTGGTTGGGTGGCTGGCTGAGAACGCCTGCTATTTACTGCCGTGGCATATCCGTCGCAACCAAGGACTAGGGAGGTCCCCATGTCTCTGGAACGATACCTGCAAGACATCGCTGACGAGAGCAAGCCCCTGCGCTACACGTGCATAGGAGCTCTCTCAGACCTGGGTAAGGCGGAGGTGGACCAGTTCGCACAAGTGTGGGCCCGCCTCAGCACCAGCCGCCGCCGTCAGTTGGTGGAGCGCATGGTGGAGATGGCGGAGACCAACGTGGAGCTGGACTTCAAGGCCATCCTGGCTATTTGCCTCAAGGACCCGGACGAGGTAGTCCGGGAGAAGGCCATCTCCGGGCTGTGGGAGTCCGAGGACCGCTCTGTGATGGACACTCTAGTCCACCTGCTCAAGACCGATCCCTCGGAGAAGGTGCGGGCCGCCAGCGCCGGAGGCCTGCGCAAGTTCGCCATCATGGCCCAGGAAGGCAAGCTGCCAGCCCAGGAGGGCGAGCGGCTTAAGGAGGCCCTCCTCTCCGTGGCCAGGAACAGGCAGGAGGTAGTGGAGGTCAAGCGCCGCAGCCTGGAGGCGGTGGCCCCCTTCAATACCTTGGCCGTCCAGGAGCTCATCCGCCAAGCCTACAACAGCACCGACCTGAACCTCAAAGCCAGTGCCATTTACGCCATGGGCCAGACCGGCGAGCCCCAGTGGCTGCCCCTTCTGGCCAGGGAGATGAAGAGCCCCAGCCCCGTTCTACGCTATGAGGCGGTGAACGCCTGTGCCGAGCTGGGCCAGGAGGAGATGGTCCCCCACGTCATCCCCCTGCTCAACGACGACGACCTACAGGTGCAGCTTGCGGCGGTGCGCTGCCTGGGAGCCCTGGGCGGTCCCCTGGCTGTCAAGGCCCTGAAGCGCTGCATTCGCTCCGCCGAGCCCGCCATTCAGGAGGCGGCCCAGGAGGCCCTGGAGAACATCGAGGCCCTGGAAGACCCCCTCTCCTTTAAGTACACTTACTAGGCTGCCTGGGCCAGGGCTGGTTCACACCTCGTAGGTCTGCCAGGTGCCGGTGCAGCCGTGGCCGCGCCGCACGTGCAGAAGCCCCTTGGCGGGCTCCGCAATGTAGCCTGAGATGGAGTGCATGTTTCGCGCTCCGTGGCGGCATATCCCCGCCGGGTCTCCCCGGTGGTCTGCCAGGACCTCTTTCATGGTCTCCACGGTAATGCTGCCCCAGCGCTGGCTCACCAGCTCCCGGATGCGGTCCAACCTTGGGCATGAGTCGGGCAGAGAGTTAGTCTCCAGATGGGCGAACTGAGGGGAGACGTAGTGGTTGGCGTGGAGTCGGCAGTCGGGGTGGGTGTCCTCATACACGGCGATGCCTTCTGGACGGATTTCCACGTCTCCCACGTTGCCCTGCCCGTCACACATCACCACGTTGGCGGCAGAGCACGTTCGGTGCCTCTTCAACAGCTCGATACAGTCGGCCACGGTGCGTTGCTCCAGCATGACCCGCTTTAGGGGGTAGTGGGGCAGGCCGGGCCGCCACTGGAAGTCGTAGAGGGCGTTGGCGAAGTGGGCCAGCCCGTACTGGTTCATGCCCGAATAGCCCAGTTGTCCCGCGAAGGTGAACATCAACGCCCTGGGCCGGCCGTCGGTGGGGTGGACCTTGAGCAATATGGCCACATCGGCGTACTCCGGCGGCAGGTCCTGGTTCTGCCCCGCCAAGGGATTTCCGTCGGCGGTGGCCTCGCCGGTGAGGGCGAAAGCGGTGCAGCCTCCCTCCCAGGTGTGGGACGCCTCGGCCCTGGCCTGGCACAACAGCGCCTCCTCAAAGGAGATGCCCGCGCCGTCGGCCAGGCCCCGTACCTCTTCCACCAGGGCTGGGCTCAGTGCCTCCATCTGCGGAAGGAAGCGCAAGGCGTTACGGCAGAGGAGGTCCCGGGGCTTCCCCGTCAGCTTCTCGATCCAGCGCAGGTACCGCTCCACCAGATGTGCGGCCTGCTGGCCGTGCTGGTAGCCCATCTGGTAGCTACTGCCTGAGACCTCTACCAGGGGAAATCTTGGGGTGATCTGGGACGCGGTGGTAGCCATGGCAGGTGTGAATGTAAGGCAATGGCGGGGCGTTGTCAATGAAGGTCGCACCCCGCACCAGGGCACAGCCCCGGACCCTTCTCTTTGGGAGCCCAAGAAGGGATGTGTTTGACCCACCCACCCGGCAGGGTTCACCCTGCACCCACTCTTCACCTTCCCTGGTCACATACCCTCACCGACCACCTCAGGGAAGTGTGGGTCAAGGGCGAGCCCTTGGAAATTTTCCCCTGGTACCCCTAGCAAGGGGCTCTGTCCCTCGCACCCCTGGGGTTCCTCCCCATCCCTCTCAGACAGGCCAGGCTCCAAGGTGAGGTGGGGTGCTCCGGCACTTTGTCAGGAGCACGATAGCCGAACTTGGTCGGCGCGGCCCAGCCCCTTACGGCGGCTGGGTGAACAAGGTGACCCGTTTGGCCAGCCTCAGCCTGGGGTAAAACAGGACCTGCACCCAGCACTCCCGCCGGAGAGCTTTGCCTATCTCGGCGGACACGGTGACCACCTGCCCGTTCCCCAGCCACACGCGGTAGTTGGGCAGCGGCCACGTCACGGGCTTGATGTGCGATACCACCGATGTGGTGGACTGAAGGGGAGCGCGCAGGTCCCGCCATGCGGTGAAGATGGAGTACAGGCCGGATGCGCTGTTGAAGAGTGCCCAGGCCACCAGGACGGTGATGGCGATGAAGTAGACCGGCGAGGCCGCGGTCCAGCGTGCCACGCCAAGAAGGGCGAAGGCTACCAGCAACCCCACGGCTATCCCCGCCCGTATGCCCCCGCTGAGCATAAAGGTAACCGGCGTGATCCCCTTGCTCTCCATTACCCTATGCAGCTCCACGTTCTGCTGCCTCATAGGCTGCACCACTTGGTGATGATCAAAGCGCCAAGCACAGCGGACCACCCTTGGCCAGCACCCGGCCCGGCCAATCCCACATCGGCCCCTACGCCTGGGCCTTCTGCCAGCTCAGCCAGTCGGCCTCCAGCGCCTGCCGATTGATGCGCTCCTCTATGTGCACGTCCACCACGGCGGCCTTGCCCGCGCCGAAGGCCCGCTCCAAGGCTGGGCGTATCTCCTCGGGCCGCTCCACCCTTATCCCCAGCAGGTCAAAGCTCTCCGCCAAGCGGGCCAGGTCCAAGGGCTTCTCGTGAAAGTCCATGCCCACGTACTGGCTCTCCCGGCCCGTACCCGCCAGGTAGCGCAGCATCGCCTCCTTCAGCACCTTGTAGCTGTGGTTGTTGCACACCACGTAGGTCACGGGGATATGGTACCGAGCCGCTGTCCACAGGGCCTGGATGGTGTACATGGCGCCGCCGTCGCCCACCACGCCGACCACGGGGCGGTGAGGACAGGCCAGCTTGATGCCCAGGGGCCCGGGCATCCCCCATCCCAGGCCCCCGCCGCGAGTGCCAAAGTAGTCCCCTGGCTTCTGGAAATCCAGCGAGGCCATGAGCGCCCCCCGGGAGGTCACCGCCTCCTCAGACACCACGGCGTTGGGAGGCAGGGCTTGGGCCAGCTCCGCCATCAGCCGCTCCGCGGAGATGGGATGCCTGTCCCAGGCCTCCCGGACCCGACGCTGGTAAGCCTCCTTCCGCTGGGCCTTGGCCTGGCCCACGGCGGCGGCGCGGGTGCTGGCCGCCTCTCGCGAGGTGGCGGGCATCTCTGTCTCCAGGGCCTCGGCTAGCTCCCTCAGCCCCATGAGGGGGTCGGCCCACAGGCCCACGGCCACCGGATACCGCTTCTCTATCTCCCAGGCGGCAGAGTCTAGGTGCACCACCCTGGTCCGGCTGCTGAGCAGCGGCTCGGGGGTGTACTGGGTCTGGGTGACCAGGCTGCACCCCACGGCCAGGATGACGTCGGCGCCCTCCAGCAGCTCTTTGATGCCTCGGTTGGGCCAGCTAGTGGCCAGCTCTCCCATGTACTGGGGGTGGCCCGTGGGGAAGTCCACCTCGCCGTAGCCCAGGGCGTAAACCGGGCAGCCCAACAGCTCTGCCACCAAGACCGCCTCCTCCACTGCCTGGGACTGGGCTACGCGGTCTCCCACCAACATCAGGGGCTTCTCCGCCTGGCAAAGGAGCTCCACGGCCTTCTGGAGACCCTCCGGGTCCGGGCGCAGCCGAGAGTAAACCGGCGAGGAGGGGACCAGCTCCGCATTGGCTTCGTCGTCCAGGGAGTTCCGGGTCAGGGCTAGGAAGACCGGCCCCGTGGGCGGCGTTCGGGCCACCTTGAAGGCGCGACGCAGCACCGGCTCCATGTTCTCGGCGTGGAGCACGTCGCACGACCAGCGGGTATAGTGCCTGGCCATGTCGGCCATGTCCGACCACAGGGTGGGCTCGTGCACCATGAGCCGCGTGTCCGACTGCCCCGCGGTGACGATGATGGGCACCCCGCCCTTGTAGGCCCCGTACAGACTCGACAGCACGTTGGCGAACCCCGCGCTGATGTGGACGCTGACAAAG